>NZ_JBFVFE010000057.1:0-24587 GCF_052728615.1 Mariniflexile sp.
AATACTTGTTCTTTGTTGGTCATGGTTTCTTTGCAAATTACAAATTTTTTAAGAAATGGGAAATTTGTCGTGCACCCATATGGAATCGCTTTATCTTCATTGGTGTTTGCTTGTGCAAACTTGTTGTTAATGGCGATTTCATACATGATTCTTATTTACTTTTTTCTCCATAAAATACTTAAAACAAATAAAATATTTTTCATTTTTATGTGATACACATCTTACATTTTCATTTTTAATATTGTCATCCATAATTGATTACTGGATTAATTATAGTATATTTGAGTAGCTATTAAACCTAAATTTACATTGATTATGATACCTAATATGTTAACCGACTTTCTGTTAAAAATTCCACTGATAAATCAATCGGATATCGTAACTGTCTTGATCATTGTAGTTGTGTTTTTTTCGGTATTGCTTATTTTAGGTATTAGAAAATCCTATAAACTTAAAAAGGAAAATGACCGTTTGGATAAGATAAGTGAAGATTTAGCTAAACAGGAAGAAACTTATAAGGATTTTACTGATGGGCATATGTATGGCGGCAATTGAAAATGTTTAAACCAGTTCATAATATAAAACCAAAAAAGCCTGTGATCACAGGCTTTTTTGTTGTTGTGTAACTAGCACATAATTAACGTACCAACTTTTTATACTTAATCCGTTTCGGCATCAAATCGCCTCCCAAACGTTTCTTTTTATTTTCTTCGTATTCACTAAAACTACCTTCAAAGAAATACACTTGACTATCACCTTCAAAAGCCAATATATGCGTACATATTCTATCCAAAAACCATCTATCATGCGATATAACAACCGCACACCCAGCAAAGTTTTCCAAACCTTCTTCCAAAGCACGTAACGTATTCACATCAAGGTCGTTGGTAGGCTCGTCCAAAAGCAATACATTACCTTCTTCTTTAAGCGTCATGGCTAAATGCAGACGGTTACGCTCACCACCGGAAAGTAATTTTACCTTCTTGTTTTGTTCTCCTCCAGAAAAATTAAAACGACTTAAATACGCTCTCGAATTTACTTCCCTTCCTCCCATCAACACCAACTCTTGCCCGTCACTAAAGTTTTGCCAAATGGTTTTTTCCGGGTCTATGTTAGAATGCGCCTGATCTACGTAAGCTATTTTAGCTGTTTCTCCTACTTTAAACTCACCTTTATCTGGAGCTTGTTCGCCCATAATCATCCTGAAAATAGTGGTTTTACCAGCACCATTCGGTCCAATAACACCAACTATTCCCGCTTGTGGCAATTTAAAATTCAAATCTTCATACAATAATTTATCATCAAAACCTTTGCTTACACCAACCGCCTCAATAACATTGGTTCCCAAACGTGGGCCGTTAGGAATGTAAATCTCCAGTTTTTCGTCCAGTTGTTTCTGGTCTTGACTCATCAACTTATCATAATTATTTAAACGCGCCTTTTGTTTGGTTTGGCGCCCTTTTGCCCCTTGACGGACCCATTCCAGCTCACGTTCCAACGTTTTCTGGCGTTTGGAAGCCGTTTTGCTTTCCTGCGCCAAACGTTTCGATTTTTGCTCCAGCCAAGAAGAATAATTCCCTTTCCACGGGATGCCTTCACCTCTATCCAACTCCAAAATCCAACCCGCCACATTATCCAAAAAGTATCTATCGTGCGTTACGGCAATTACCGTGCCCTTGTATTGTGCCAAATGATGCTCCAGCCAATGTACCGATTCCGCATCCAAGTGGTTGGTAGGCTCATCCAACAACAACACATCCGGTTCCTGCAAAAGCAATCTGCATAAGGCCACACGACGGCGCTCTCCACCAGAAAGCACACTTATTTTTTTGTCGCCCTCAGGCGTTCTAAGCGCATCCATGGCAATTTCCAATTTGGTATCCAATTCCCAAGCATTCGAAGCATCAATTTTATCTTGAAGCTCTGCTTGTCTTGCCATCAGTTTGTCCATTTTATCTGGGTTTGAATAGACTTCCTCCAACCCGAACATATCGTTTATTTTATTGTATTCATCAAGAATGGCAACCGTTTCCGCGACACCTTCCTTAACGATTTCCAAAACGGTTTTGCTCTCATCCAACTTTGGTTCTTGCTCTAGATACCCAACCGAATAGTCCTGCAAAAAGGTAACATCGCCCTGGTAATTCTTTTCAACGCCTGCTATAATTTTAAGCAAGGTCGATTTACCCGAACCATTTAAGCCTAGAATCCCGATTTTAGCTCCATAAAAAAAGCTTAAATAAATGTTTTTTAAAACAGGCGTATTAGCGCCTTGGTACGTCTTGGTTAAACCAGACATTGAGAAGATAACTTTCTTATCGTCAGACATAATGATTTTTTTGATTTACGATTTTTGAATTACGATTTACGATTTGGGATTTAAGAATTACGATTTGGGATTTAAGAATTACGATTTGGGATTTGGGATTTGATATTTCATAAGAGATACAATCAACTTTAATCGTAATCCAAAATCGTCAACCGTAAATTTCTAAACGCGTCCCTTTAGAGCATTGAACACCCAAGCAATGGCAAAAAAACCAATTCCTACGGTTGCGAATCCCCATCCTGCTACATCATCATACCTGTAAGCTCCCATTAGTATTAAAACCACCCCCATAATCATCATTAAAACGGTGGCCCAAGCCAAAACTGTATTTTTATTCATTGCCATAATCAGTTATTTAGTTTTAGTGCGCAACCTTGAAAAAAGGTCGGGCTTTTCGCTGTATCTTTTTTATGTGTTTGAAAATTGAGATAACAAAGAGATGTATCGAAAACACATAAAAAAGGATGCCGCTGCAATCCCTTGCGCAGATTCACAGCACAAATATCGTGTTTTTAAATAATAAAGCAATTGAACTGGTTTAAACTTTTTCCATTCGCTAAAAAATTATCCCCAAACTAAATTTGGGGCAGGCTCTTTTTCACCCACTTTTCGCCTTTTTTTCCTTCCATAGCTCTGCTATGTAACTCAAAAAAGACTTCAATTGGTCAAAAAACGACTAATTTTCGCTTAAATGTGAAAAGTTTAAATCAGTTCATTCTTTTGAATGCATAATTTTAACTTAATGTCACTCTCCGTTAGTCTATAAAAAATACTGCACGGATACATAAGTATTTGCTCAAAAAAATGAAAAATTGTTAATATTTTCACTGCATTGATATAAATATTTTAAAATTATTTAGCTTTGGGGGCGTCATTACAGTTTTCATATAAAATAAGTCAGTTTAAACACCACTCATTTATTCCTTAGCTATATATGTTGACTTCTAATGATTTCCCGAATAAATAACGATTGTATTTAGTACTAAATAGTTTGAAAATTATAAATCAACATCTTTACAACCTACAAAAATGAAACTCCAGTACCCCAAACTAATCGTATTTATATTTATTGGATTTTCGTTTTTAAAACCGAATGTAGCCAAAGCACAATCGGCAACTAGCAGCGATTTTAACAACACTGTTCCAAAACACGATTTAAGAGGTGTGTTTTTGCCATCCATATCCAATCTAAATTGGCCTACCGATAAAAAAGCAACACCCGCCGTACAAAAAGCAGAACTCATTGCCATTTTAGACCATCTTAAAGCAAATGGTTACAACACCGTTTTTTTACAGGTGCGTCCGGAAAGCGATGCCTTGTACGCTTCCACCATCGATCCTTGGTCCTATTGGCTTACTGGCACACAAGGTACAGCTCCCACTCCATTTTGGGATCCTTTGGAATTTGCTGTTACCGAAGCTCATGCGCGAGGTTTAGATTTACATGCTTGGTTGAATCCGTACCGCGTTAAACAAACACCAACCATGGCATTGGCACCAAATAACGTAGCTAATTTGCACCCATCTTGGACTTTTCAAGCCCGATTAAATAAATATGATAAGGCATTATCTTTAAAAATGTTAAATCCGGGACTTCCAGAGGTACGGGATTATTTGGTTAGCGTCATCCAAGATATTGCCAATAGATATGATGTGGATGGTATTCACTTTGACGACTATTTTTATCCTTATTCCGGTATGGAAGCCAAACCACAAGATGCGCAAACCTATAAAAATTATAATCCCATAGGTATTTCCACTATAGAAGACTGGCGCAGAAACAATGTAAACCTCATGATTAGCATGGTTTATGATGCCATACAAACCATTAACAGCGCCAAAAATAAAAATATCGTGTTTGGCGTAAGTCCGTTTGGGATATGGAAATCAGGCATGCCATTTGGCATTAGTGGCACTTCTTCATTCAGCGATTTATTTTGCGACCCCATTGCTTGGTTAAATGCAGGTAAAATAGATTATTTGGCACCACAATTATATTGGAAAATTACCGGAAAACAAGATTATGTAGCACTTTCCAAATGGTGGAACGATCAGGCAAAACTTTATAACAAACAACTTTATGTAAGCCAAGCCATTTATAAAATTGATGATATCAAACCTTGGGAAATCACAGAAATTCCTAACCAGATTGATCATAACAGAACGGTAACCATGGATGCCACTTTTGGACAAATTGCTTATAGTTATTCCGCCATAAAAAATAATGTAAAAAATATTAACGGCACTTTAAACAGTGCTTTGTTTAAACACAAGACTTTTGCACCGCCCATTTTTGGATTTGGTAAAGACAGTATCTGCCCCATAAAACCCGCTAATGTTCGATTTGAACCGTTAAAGATTTTATGGGACACACCTGTAGCAGCACCAGATGGCGACTTACCAGTAAAATATGTTGTGTATGCCTTTGACACTATTTTTGAAGCCATTTCAAATATGGATGATGGTTCCAAAATACTTGATATTGTTACTGGAAATGAATTAGCATTGACCCAAACGCAACTGGACACTCAAGTTTTTGTAGTTACATCTTTAGACAAAAATAATAATGAAGCAGGCGATTTTATAGAATGCAATGCACCAGAAGTTATAAATACAAATGATAAAAAACTAGTTATTGACCCCATCCTATTTAACGATCAAATAACTATTGCACTATCAGAACTTTATTTTGCAAATTCCATTGATATAAAACTTCTTGATATGAGTGGAAGGGTCGTTTACGATAAAAGGCATCCTGTCCATAATCAGGAAATTCAAATTAAGGACCTGTCCTTATACACCGATGGAAGTTATCTTATTTACTTATTTGATGAAAACCAGAAAATAATCCAATATCAGCTTATTAATAAAAGCGCAAACTAATCGTTTTTTATAATCTTTTGAGTTTTTAATATCCTACAAAATCAAAATAAGGCCTTGTAGGATATTAAAAAGAAATCTTAAAAATTCAGTATTTCAAATTCTGACCTTCTATTCTGTTTATGTTTAATTTCAGAGCATATCGTATGGTCATCACATTCATTGGTCAACTTTTCTTCCCCATAGGCTTTCCCTGTAAATCTGTTAGGTTCCATACCGTTTTGTAACAAATAGTTTAAGGTACTTTGCAGTCTGCCTTCTGATAGTTTTTTATTGTACGTGTTTGAACCTCTAGAATCTGTATGCGAGCTTACCTCAATAGTCAATTTAGGGTATTCGTTTAAAATTGCCATTAATTTTGATAAGGTATTTTTGGATGCGGATGTTAAATTGGATGAATTGTAAACAAAATAAATAGTTTCTAAATCATTTAATTTGTTTTGGATGTCGTTTTTTTCTTTGTTTCTGGCTTCTTCATTTTTCTGTTGGGCCAATCTTTCTTTTTCTTTCTCCAATTTTTCAGCTAACGTTCTTTTTTCATCCGCTACTCTATTCGCAAATGCAATAGAGTCGGTAAGTCGAAGAAGTTCTTTTTCTTCCGCTTTAATCATTTCCAATTTAGCTTCTCCCTTTTTTGTCAACTCTTTTTCTACGTTAAATCTGTAAACCACTCCAACAGCATGTTGTAAATGGTTAGTGTAATTATTGTTCATGGTCCATTTTCCAGTTGAATTGAAGTCTAAACCAAGTCGATCTGAAAACCACGTTCTAAAACCTACCACAGCATTATAAGTACCGCGGGAAATATCGTTGGCATGCGTAAATCCAATACCTACACCTAGATACGGATCGAACCAACCCGTTTCACCAACAATTTTATTTAAATCGTAACTCAACCTGGTATCAAAAGAGTAATAGTTTTCGTTGTTGGTTAAGGGTAAGCCATCCACTGTTTTACCACTTTTATACTTATTGTAAGCTGCAATGGCTTCAATTCCTAAGCCGTTCTTAAAATACTTGCCAATACTTAATCGTGAGGGGTATGGTACGGCATTCCAAGCGTCTTTAATGTCCAATAACCTATAAAATTGGTCATCAGAATCGTCTACCGCATTAAAACCTATTCCAAAGATCCATGAGCTTACTACGATGGAATCTTTTTTTGTTAATTCTGAAGTTTGAGAATGAATAGTGAAAAAATTGGCCAGAATAATAGCCAACAACAATTTAATTTTAGAGGTCATTTCTGTTTGGGTTTATAGAACTCATTTAAACTTTTTTAATTGGCTAAAAAATTGCCTTTTTGCACCCATTTTTCGTCTTTTTTTCGTTCCGTAGCGATGCTATGCAACTCAAAAAAACCTTCAACTGGTGACAAAACGACTAATTTTCACTTCAATCCAAAAAGTTTAAATGAGTTCACAATAATAATAATAATAAACGAAATTATCTAAAAAATAAACCACTATGGATTGGAAATCCATAGTTTTATATTGGCAGACTGAAAGTCTGCCTCGTGAAATAGCCGATAAAGTATAGGGAAAAACACATAATTATTTGTGTTCCCGATGGCTATCGGGACGTGGCTAAAACATTTATAGAAACTAAAGTAACTGCAATGAATCCCGATAGCATCGGGAGCAGGGTTTTAACCTTTAACTTGATAGTAAAAACTTTTAATTTAAAATTAAACACGTTTTAATTCCTCTCTTGGGAGGGGTTGGGGTGGGTAAATTAATATAACCATTTTGTAAATAAGGTAAAAAACATAAAACCCACCCCTAGCCCCTCCAAGGAGGGGAACGGTTTATCAAAAATTTTCAACTTCCGAACACTTATGTTTTGAAAACCTGTGAGGTCTTGACTGTCTTGAAAATTGCAAGCAGTTTGTTTTCTCAAAATTAATTCTGTCACATAATCATTAAAAAGCCCTAACATTTAAAAACATCAGGGCTTTTCACGACTCAGTTTAGAAGCGCTTCAAACTTCATTTTGTTGCAATTTATAACACTTAAAGCTTTTGAGTAACTTAGAAGAAAATTAACCGTTTCTTCTCTCGGTTCAAGTTCGTTCAATTTTTTAATGGAATTTTCAGGGTAAAGTTTTGCCATTTTAATAATTTAAGGTTGAATTTAAGTTATTAACGCAGCTAAATTTACTTTATTGCATCAGTTTGTTAAAATTATATGGTGCTTATCTATTATTTTTCTTAGATTGATAAGTGCATAACGCATGCGCCCCAACGCGGTGTTAATGCTAACCCCTGTTTTATCGGATATTTCCTTGAAACTCAAATCCTCATAAATACGCATTAACAAAACTTCCCGCTGGTCTGCTGGAAGTTCATCTACCAAGCGCCTTACATCCGTTTCAACCTGTTCTTTGATAATGCTGTTTTCAGCATTTAAACTGGTATCGCTTAACACAGAAAAAATATTAAATTCATCGGTGTTGCTAAATTTAGGCATTCTGCTATTTTTCCTAAAAAAGTCTATTACCAAATTATGCGAAATCCGCATCACCCATGGCAAAAACTTCCCTTCTTCATTGTAAGCACCTCGCTTTAAAGTGCGTATCACTTTAATAAACGTGTCCTGAAATATATCTTCAGCCACATCCCTATCATACACTTTAGAGTAAATAAAACTGTAAATTTTGTGTTTGTGCCTGTAGATAAGAGTCTCTAAAGCACTTTCGTCTCCTTTAATGTAATTGCTTACTAAAGTAGCATCGGGTATCAGTTCGTATTGCATAATCATTACTTTTTGTGCATAAAACTAGAGTCTATGCTTGGGGTTATTTGTTTAAAAAGTAATGTTTTGCTATAGGCGAGAGCTGTTAAAAGTTTGATTAATAGATTCAAATATAACAACAATCATTCCTAAAACACAAAATTTAATGCATTTTTTTAACTTTTATTTATGGCAGGGTTCATTTTTTAAGATACCATACTTATAGTATCTTTGCAAAATTATTCCCGTAAAAGCGTATGGCCACTAATATTTCTGAAGTAAATCCTAAAGAAAACATCATTATAAAAGGTGCGAAACTGCACAATTTAAAAAACATCGATGTTGTTATTCCTAGAAACAAATTGGTGGTTATTACAGGGCTTTCCGGATCAGGGAAGTCCAGTTTGGCGTTCGATACCTTATACGCTGAAGGCCAAAGGCGTTACGTTGAAAGTTTGTCGAGTTACGCCCGTCAGTTTTTAGGACGGTTAAATAAACCAAAGGTAGATTACATCAAAGGCATAGCGCCTGCCATTGCCATAGAGCAAAAAGTGAATTCTACCAATCCGCGGTCAACCGTTGGCACCACGACAGAAATTTACGATTATCTAAAATTACTGTTTGCCAGAATTGGCAAGACCTATTCGCCGGTTTCTGGAGTGGAAGTGAAAAAAGACACGGTTTCAGATGTTTTAAACTATTTAAAAACTTTTTCTGAAGGTAAAAAACTGCTCCTCCTCGCTCCTATTTATCTGGAAGAAGGGCGTACCATGGAAGATAAACTGAAAGCGCTACAACAACAGGGCTATGCCAGAATTAAAGTGAATGAAAATGTGGTTAGAATTGATGAGGCAAATTCTTTTAATAAGAAAGACAGCGTTTTGTTGGTTGTTGATAGAATCATTATTAAAGATGAAGAAGATTTTCAAAATAGATTGGCAGATGCTGTACAAACCGCTTTTTTTGAAGGTAAAGGGGAATGCATCATCGAAACTTTAATTGATAATGAACAACGCCCGTTCAGCAATAAATTTGAAATGGATGGCATTGTTTTTTTAGAACCAAACGTGCATTTATTCAGTTTTAACAATCCGTACGGTGCCTGCCCTAAATGTGAAGGGTATGGCGATATTATTGGCATTGATGATGATTTGGTGGTTCCAAACACCGGACTTTCCGTTTATGAAAACGCCATTTTCCCTTGGCGAGGTGAAAGTATGGGTTGGTTTAAAGATCAACTGGTCAATAATTCCCATAAATTCGATTTCCCGATCCATAAGCCGTATTTTCAATTAACGGATGCCCAAAAACAGCTAGTTTGGGATGGCAACCAATATTTTGAAGGCTTGAATTCTTTTTTCGCCGAAATGGAAGCCAAAGCGTATAAAATCCAAAACCGTGTGATGTTGTCACGCTATCGCGGAAAAACCAAATGTAAAACCTGTAATGGCAAACGCCTTCGTATTGAAGCCAATTATATTAAAATTGGTGGCGCTACCATTACCGATTTGGTTGAAATGCCGCTTGATAAATTGGCAAATTTCTTCAAGCAATTGGAATTAAATGATTATGATACCCAAATAGCGGACAGATTATTAAAGGAAATCAATAATCGCTTGTCGTTTTTGGCAAATGTGGGACTGGATTATTTAACCTTGAACAGAAAATCGAATACACTTTCGGGTGGCGAAAGTCAGCGTATTAATCTCGCCACCTCTTTGGGCAGTAGCTTGGTGGGTTCCATGTATATATTGGACGAACCCAGTATTGGCCTGCACCCAAAAGACACCGAACGTTTGATTTTGGTTTTAAAGCAATTACAAAGCTTAGGAAATACGGTAATTGTGGTGGAGCATGATGAAGATATTATGAAAGCTGCCGATACCATTATAGATATTGGCCCTGAAGCAGGCACTTTTGGTGGCCATGTGGTGGCTTGCGGTACGTATGACGATATTCTTGCTTCCGATTCGTTGACCGCGCAGTATTTAAACGAAACATTAAAGATCGAGGTCCCTAAAAAACGTCGGACTTCAAAATATTATGTAGATATTATTGGGGCTCGCGAAAACAACCTTAAAAACATCGATGTCCGTTTTCCGTTGGAAATGCTTACGGTTGTTACGGGTGTTTCCGGAAGTGGCAAAAGTACCTTGGTTAAAAAAATATTGTTTCCTGCACTTCAAAAAAAACTGACCGATTTCTCAGATAAACCCGGCCAGTTTACAACTTTAGAAGGTCATTTCAGTAATATAAAACACATTGAGTTTGTCGATCAAAACCCCATTGGAAGATCGTCGCGTTCAAACCCTGTGACCTATATTAAGGCTTATGACGATATTCGAACGTTGTTCTCTAACCAGAAATTAAGCAACATTAGGAACTACCAGCCTAAACATTTTTCTTTTAATGTAGATGGCGGACGCTGTGAGACTTGCAAAGGGGAAGGTGAAGTAACCATTGAAATGCAATTTATGGCCGATGTACATTTGGAATGTGAAACCTGCAAAGGAAAACGCTTTAAAAAGGAAGTGTTGGAAGTTACTTTTGAAGGTAAAAACATAGATGACATTTTAAACCTGACCATTGATGGTGCCATCACATTTTTTGAAGCCAACCAACAAACCAAAATAAAAACCAAATTGCAACCGCTTCAAGATGTTGGCTTGGGCTATGTGACGTTAGGACAAAGCTCTTCTACCCTTTCTGGTGGGGAAGCCCAGCGTATTAAACTTGCATCTTTCCTTGGAAAAGGCAACAATAAAGATAGAGCCCTTTTTATTTTTGACGAACCTACTACTGGCTTGCATTTTCATGATATTCAAAAGTTACTGAAATCGTTCAATGCTTTAATTGAAAATGGGCATTCCATTATTGTTGTGGAGCATAATTTGGAACTTATTAAATGTGCAGACTATATTATTGACTTAGGCCCTAAAGGTGGCGAAACCGGCGGTCATTTGGTGGCAACCGGTGCACCAGAAGCGATTGTAAAAGTTAAAACTTCTGAAATTGGGAGGTATTTGAAGGACAAGCTGTAGTTGATTTTGTATCCTTAAATAAATCAGGCAAACTTGTTCCGTTGTCATTCTTAACCTGTTTTTTATCATCCTGAACTTGTTTCAGGATCTATTTCAAAACCCAATAGCTTCCACAGATCTTCCCAATTTGGATTGTGCTGTTCAAATTAGAAAACTAAACAATATGAAGTGAATGCCGAAACGCTTGATCGTGTTTCGGGATTTTTTATTTGTCCGTTTAAAGGTTTGATTATGATTTAGCAAAATATAATGAACTTAGAAATAGAAAATAATTTTCGCAAAATAGACTCGGATTAGCAATTAATCACGCATTACGCTGCCCAAGTTGATTATATCTTATATTAAAAACGAAGACAAAATTTTTCCCACAATAACAAGTCTAATACCTTTTCAAATTTCCAAAAGTTATCAACCATAAATATTTAATTGAAAATCAGACACTTAAACCTCTATCCGTTTTTTTTGGCACGCTGTTTGTAATTACATAATCGTATAACAATTAATACCCACAATCATGAAAAAGTTTATCTTCTTATTAGCAAGCTTCATCCTTAGCGGGGTTGCTGTTAATGCAGCCACAACCAACACCGATTTTTCAAATACTATCAACAACCCAGGTTACGGTAACTCTTTTATTTTTGTTGAGGATGGTATAGAGTTTTCGGTGTTCCCCGATGGCCAATTCGATTTTAATATCATACAAGGTAATTCACGGTTAAATGTATCTGTTGGGTCGCCAAACGTAAATATCAGTTTTAACTCTGGGTACGATTATAATGCCTATGTTCAGTATGATGAATATGGCGCCATTATCCAAATAGAGAACACACCTATCTATTATGATTATTACGGGCGTATTTCGCAAGCAGGCAATGTAAACATCAATTATAACACTAATGGTTATGTGTCCCGTGTGGGTGGTTTGTATGTTTACTATAACAATTACAACGTGTTTTCACATTATACTGGTTATATAAACGGGTATAACAGACATTATGTGTACAGACCTTGGCACCGATACTACAGCATTCCGGCGCATGATTACCGCGTAGTTTATAACAGGCCTTACAGACAACATTACCAACCTGTGCGCTATGTGTACCACAGACCGTTTTATAACAATTACAGGCCTAGAACCGCGATTTATAGCAGACGTGGTGAAAGTATTGAAAGAAACAGAAGTTATGCCACCGCATACAGAAGCAATAGAAATGTTACCGAGATCAATAAACATGCCAATTCTAGGTATGAAGCGCCTAACAACAGCAATAGCTCGAGACGTTATGATAATAACAGTCGGGATAACAGAAATTCCCAACTATCGGATAGAAATGATAACAGACGGGATTATTCAAATAACAACAGAATAACCAGGGATAATTCTCAAACAAGCAATAATAAAATGACCAGAGAGCAGGTTAATAGAACTGTAATCTCCAATGATAACAATTCAAGAACAAATGATGTAAGACGTTCAAGAGAAAACACGGTTAACCGAAAACCAAATAACAATAACACTCGTACATATAGTAATACAAATACCAGAAGCGCTCCGCAAGTAGCACAAAGAAGCGCTCAAAATAGCCCAAGAGCAACAGAACAAAGAACCGTTGCCAGATCTGATCAAAGTAAACCAAGAGCCACGGAACAAAGAACTGTTACCAGATCTGCTCAAAGTAAACCGATGGCAGCACAAACAAGAGGCAATTCTGGTAATAACCATACAAGATCGGAATCCACATCAAGAAGACGATCATAACAATTTTGGTTGGTTAGTTTGGAAATCCCTGCGATAAGTTTGCCTCAAAGCAACATCGCGGGGGTTTCTGTTTTATATTCCCGCACAAGCGGTAATCTCATAACTCAATTACCACATAAAGCGAATACTAACCAAAGAGGTGTTCTAGATGTTAAGTTTTTTCTCTTTCTTTTGAATGGGAAAGCTTTTTTGCTTAATCCCATAAAACTTATGTGAGCCGTTTTTTTAGGAAGTATAATAACAAAAAAAGCGTTACAATTTTGAATCGTAACGCTTTTCTAATTTTTAAAAACCATTTGAATCAATAAACAGATTCTTTCTTAAAATGTTTAGTTAATAAATAATAAACAACCGCTCTATATTTGTTACGGTTAGATTTACCATATTGGTCAATAACAGCGGCAATTCCTTTATCTAAATCGGCACTGTCTTTTAATCCTAACTTCTTAATCAAGAAATTGTTTTTTACGGTGGCTAATTCCGATTCGTCTGTTCCAGAAACAGTCGCCGAATCTGCATTGTAAATTGATGGTCCGCAACCAATGGTTACTTTAGTCAATAGATCCATGTCTGCTGTTACACCACATTTTTCTTTTAAATCTGCTGCATACTTTGCAATAAGTTCATCACGTTTGCTCATAATAAATTTTAGTTTTAATGTGTTTATAAAAATACTTGGATTGATGAACTCGTTTATACTTTTTTTAATTGAAGCGAAAAAGTTTAAACCAGTTCAAACCCTAATTTTAAAGATACTTATTTTTAGACACATTAAATAAAGATAAGTCACAAAGAAATCACTTTAAATATTCAAAATAACCCAATAGTACGCCGTCGTTCAAATCCTTGGGCGTAAATACCTCCAACAGTTTTGGGCGTTCATCTTCAATAAAAAAATCCTTCAACGCATATTCCAACGCTTTTTCCTTTGAGACACTTTTATAAGCAAGTCCGTACATTCTGCACAAATGTCTGGCATCCAGCTGGTGTGTCGTTTCAAAATACGTCTCAAAGTTTTTGGTGTTTTTGTGTCCCGGAAGTATTCTAAAAATACCGCCACCTTGATTGTTCACCACAATGATCCTAAAGTTATTGGGAATGTAATTGTTCCAAAGCCCATTGCTATCATACAAAAAGCCTAAATCGCCCGTAATTAAGGTTGTAGGTTTATCGTTTACTACCGCACACCCAATAGCTGTGGACGTGCAACCATCTATACCGCTGGTGCCTCTGTTGCAAAATACCTTGTGCGTTTTGTTGCTGCCAAACAATTGTGTATATCGGATAGCGGAACTATTTCCAATTTGTAAAATATGGTTATTGGGAATGTTTTTAAGTACAATATCGAAGACCTTTAAATCGCTAAAAGGTGCTGTTTTTAAATATTCAGCATGTTTTCTTAAACGACTTTGTTTTACAGACCTCCAAGTGGAATTGTAACTGCTCTTTACATAATGCGTTATTTTAGGCAAAAACACCTTAAAAAACTCATTGGGCGCCACATCAATATGGTTGCTTAAACTGAAATAAGTATCGTTCGCCATCTTCTCATCTAAATGCCAGTGGTATTTTGGCTGGTATTTTCTTAAAAATGTTTTGATCTTTTTGGACACTACCAGACCTCCAAAAGTTAACAGTATTTCGGGTTGCAATGCTCTTTTTTCTTCTTCCGTTAAAGGCTCAATAATTTGATCGATGGACGGAAAAAAACTTTCGTGGTACAAGTTAGAGGTCGTTTCGGTAAATACCACTACACTATCATCTTCCGCCAATTCATTCAACCATTTCTTGTCAATCATATTGGGTTGGTTAGCACCTACCAATATCATTTTTCTGGGTGCTTTGTTCCAATCTTCCAAACACTCATTCAGCACATATTCCTCAATCACTTTTGGTTTGACTATGGGTTTTGTTGCTTTTGGGGTTACCTTTAGTTTATCAACGGTCACGTAAAGCGGTTCATCGAACGGAATGTTTATATGTACGGGGCCTTTTTTTAATGAAGCAAAATTAAGTGCCTCATTAATTTCTTCTTCGTTATGGGTCTGTATATCTTTTTGCAATCCTAAAAAGCGTTCAAATTTCCCTTCCAAATTTTTGAACATGGGCAAATCTTCATTTGCAGGAATATTGTTTTCGTCCTTTACGTCCAGTTTAAGGTTTACCGAATACAGAATATGGTTCTCGAATATGTTTTTTTGGTTAATGGTTTGTCCATCGCCAATGCCGATTAAATGTTTTGGTCTGTCTGCCGACACCACCACTAAAGGTATATCGCTATAAAAAGCTTCTGCCACGGCAGGATAATAATTTAGCAAAGCACTGCCCGATGTACAAACCACAGCGGTAGGCTCTTTTACTTGTTGCGCAATGCCCAAGGCAAAAAAAGCAGCACAACGCTCATCTACAATGCTATAGCATTTAAAATAGGGGTTGTTGGTAAACCCTAAAGTCAATGGCGCATTCCTGCTGCCAGGAGATATAACAATATGTTTTATACCCTTAGCCTTAAAAATCTCTATAACGGTTTGTGCTAGCGGTATTTTTGGATAAATCATATAACTTCAATCAATTTGTAAATGTAATAAAAGCAATCAAATTAGATGAACTCATTTAAACTTTTTCCATTTGCTTAAAAATTGCCCTTTTTCACCTATTATTTGTCTTTTCCTCGTTTCATAGCTTACTATGAAACTTAAAAAAGCCTTCAAATAGTCGAAAAATGTCTAATTTTCGCTTAAACGCAAAAAGTCTAAATAAGTTCAATTACAAAACGTTTTTAATAATAAAAGATTTAGAAATTGTTTCTTGCCACTCACTTTCCGCATTGGAATTTTCAGTAATCCCTCCCCCAACATAAATAATGGCATGCCCCTTTTTTAACTGCATGCAGCGCAAATTAACATACAATTGTGTACTGTTTCTGGTTACGCTATAAGCTCTGTTTTCAATATTCCGGTTACTGGTTCTTGGGGCTGTAGTGGTTTCAAAATTCAATTCGCCTAAAAACCCGGTGTAAAATGCACGGTTGTAGTTTTCGTTTTTTAATATGAATGCTTTTGTTGCTAATTTTGGCAATCCACAAACGGCAGGTGTAGGATGCAAGTCGGAAATTAACTGTTTTAAGTTTGAATCCGATTTCAGTTTCGCAGAAATCATGGTTTTTAAATGCAGCAGGTTTCCAGCTTTTACGGTTTCGGTATCCGAAATTTCCAGACTTTCCACCGATGGTTTTAAACTTTCCACAATAAAATCGGTAACAATTTTTTGTTCAAGTTGTTCTTTTTGGCCCCAAGAAACATTCAAACTATCATGATATTCTTGGGTTCCCGCCAAAGCCATGATGGAAAACCGATGGCCATCAATTTTCATAAGGGTTTCTGGGGTAGCGCCCAACCAAAGCCCAACTTGGGGATGGTACCAGCAATATACAAAAGCCGATGCGTACCTGTTCAAAAGATTTTTGAATATGGAAATAGGATTTGCTGCTGAAAGACTTGCCGTTTCCTGCCTTGATAGCACCACTTTTTTAAACTGCCCGTCTTTAATGGCTTCAATACCTTTTTTCACAAGGTTGATGTGATTGTTTTTTGCTTCTAATGAAGCATTCGTTTCCACCGAGTGGATTTTCGCAGGAATAACAAATTTACCTGAAAAGTTAATAACTTCAGCAGCTTCCAAAGAAATCAAGATGGAATCTTCAGTCTCATCAAAAGGTGCAAAAACGAAGCCTTTTTCCGTAAAGTCGTTTACCAAATGCAAATCATTGGTACGCTGTAACAATGCATTTACTTTGCTTTCTCTAGGTTTTCTGTAAACAACAAATGGCAATTGAGAGCTATAGTGGGTTTCAATACGCTTAAAAAAATCTTCCAAAATGAATGCCTATTTATTTTTTGGTAATGAGATGGTTGTGAGTTTACACACCGAAATTAAATTATTCGCCTCATCGGTAATTTTTATATCCAGCAATTGGGTGGTTCTGCCTTTGTGTATAAAGGTGGCCTTCGCATATACCCAGCCTTCTTTGATGCTTTTTAAATGGTTCGCGGTAATTTCGATACCACGGACAAAAAACCGGTCGGTGTCAATAAAAATATGCGAAGCAAAACTACCAACACTCTCTGCCAAAGCAACCGTAGCGCCACCATGCAAAACCCCATCGGGTTGGTACACTCTGGAATTTACGGGCATTCGCGCAACCAAAAAATCTGGACCATAATCTATAACTTCAATGTTCAATGTTTCCATTAAAGTATTTTTACATACTGCATTTGCTTTTGCTATAACAGTTTCTTTGGTCAATTGCATAGAAATAATGTATTTTTAAAGTCTGTTGCAAAAGTACGAAATACGTATGGAATGTATATGAAATTTAATTTTCAATTTAGAAGATTCCCTCCTACGAGGGAATAAAAAAATTATGACCGCACCCACTTTAGTAAACGAACGTGTAAAACTTATTTTACTAGGTTTAAGCAATTATAAACACCTTACTGAAATAGCACAACAACCTAATTTGGTGCAATATTCCCCCAGCAAAATTGATACGCCAGATGATTTAAAAAAATATGTGCAAACTGCTGTTGATGGCTTTTACCAAAAAACCGCCATCCCTTTTGTTGTGTACGATAAGCAAAAAAACGCGTATGCCGGTAGTACACGGTTTATGAACATTAATTGGAACTATAAGGTGTTGGAAATTGGCTCCACTTGGATTGGTAGGGAGTTTCAAGGCACTGGGCTAAACGCGAACATGAAATACCTCATGTTACAATACGCCTTTGAAGTTCTAAATTTTGAAAAAGTGGAATTCAGAATAGATGAACGCAACATCCGTTCTAGAAAAGCGGTTGAAAAACTGGGGTGTAAGCTTGAAGGTATTTTACGAAAAAATGTGTATTTAATGGATGGTTTTAAACGAAATACCTGTTGCTATGGGATTTTGAAAGAAGAATGGGATGGGATTAAGAATGGTGTTTTTTTAGTTTTTATTAATATCTTCCACGTATTTCTTTATGGATAACGCTTTTGTAAAACTCCTTTAAAGCCTTGTGCGTTTTTGGCGATAAAGCCTCTAAATTAGAAACTTCAGCGTTACCAACCACTTGTTTTGGCGAACTGGCCCCAGGTATAATACAACTTACCGCTTGGTGGTCCAATATCCAACGTAACGCCAATTGCACCATGGTTAAATGATCTGGCAACATATCTTTTTTAATGGTTTCAATAAAATCAACACCTTTTTCAAATGGCAAACCGGCAAACGTTTCGCCCACATTAAAAGCTTCTCCGTTTTTGTTGTAATTTCGGTGGTCGTTTTCTGGAAATGTAGTTTCCTTGGTAAACTTTCCGGTTAAAAGTCCGCTTGCCAATGGTAAACGCACAATAATACCAATGCCTTTGGCTTCCGCTTGCGGAAATAATTCCGTTGTTAATTTTTGTCTGAAAATATTAAAAATAACCTGTAGAGATAATAAGTCTTCTTGTTCGATGCAAATCAAACCTTCTTCAACCGTTTCCACACTGGCTCCAAAATGCTTAATGAGACCTTCCTCTTTTAATTCGCGAAGCCAATTAAAAACATCCCCCTCTTTTAAATACTGTGTTGGAATGCAGTGCAATTGCAATAAATCCAACGTATCTACGCCTAAACGTTTTAAGGAACCTTCAACCGTTTTCCGTAAAACATCTTTTGAATAGGTATCTGGATAAGCATCTGCTGCCCTACCAAATTTTGTGGCAATTCCAATAGGTGTTTTGCAAGTTTTTAAAAATTCACCTATTATGGTTTCACTCTTGCCATTTCCATATACATCGGCGGTGTCAAAAAAAGTAACGCCGTTTTTAACCGCTTCGTTTAAAATATTAAAACCGGTTTCTTGTGATAGTGAATCGCCCCAATCGGCTCCCAATTGCCAACAACCCAAACCCACTTCGCTGACTTTAAATCCAGATGTTCCTAGTGTTCTATGCTTCATGCAACGAAGATATTACATTGACGTAAAACACGGAAATAACCAACAAAAAACTTTTAAGATCTTTAAATTTTAATGCCCTACAGAAATTTTTTCATTAAAGCTAATCCCTTGATCTCTTAAAATCCCTTTAACTCTCCAAGCATAAAAAACTAAATAAGCAAAGCAAAGCACACCAACTATATAACTTGCTTGAATTCCTATAATTTCAGACATATAGCCTTGAAACCAACTCACTACACCTCCACCCAATATCATCATAATCAAAAAACTGCTTCCTTGACTTGTGTTTTTACCCAGGCCACTAACGGCTAATGTAAAAATACAAGGCCATAGCGTACTACAAAATAAACCTACACTTGTAAAGGCGTATACGCTAACCATGCCGTCATTGGTCATTCCAACGCCCAAGGCTATTATACCTAATAGAGAAAATATCAATAACATGCGTGCAGGGTTTCCTTTACTGGCAATATCAGCAGCAATCAATACCAATATAACGAGTGCATACACATAAAAAGGGGTCAAATCATGTTTTGCTATGGCGTTAACAGCCAAAAACACGCCAAAGGCAAGATATGGGGCCACAAAACGTAATATTTTACGAAGACTAAGATCGCTAGTAAATGCCTCCACAGCACCCGTCCAACGGCCTATCATTAAACTGGCCCAATACAACGAAATATAAGGGGCTATTTCAGAAATAGCAAAGCCTAATTTTTGTTCCATATAAGCAGGTAAATTACTTGCTGTTGAAACCTCTACACCTACATAAACAAAAATTCCAATCATCCCCAAAACCAATTGCGGGTATTTCAATGCAGACGATCTTCCTTTCTCTTTACTACCTTCTTCTTCAACAATAGTTTCTGGTTTATCCGGCAATGATGAAAATTTCAATAAAACAGCCACCAATAAAAATGCTAAACCTAAAACCAAATAAGGAATCTTAACGCTCTCAATACTCATGGTTGATGTTTTTCCTATAGAAGTTCCAAAAATGGCAAAACTTACAATAAGTGGTCCAATGGTGGTGCCAAAATTATTAATACCTCCAGCCATGGTTAAACGTTGGGATCCCGTAGAAATGGGCCCGAGAGCAATAGCCAAGGGGTTGGCCACGGTTTGCTGTAATGAAAACCCTAAAGCCACAATAAACAACCCAGATAGCATAAGCGCAAACGATCCTGTATTTGCAGCTGGGTAAAATAATAAAGTGCCTAATGCTGAAATTGAAAGTCCTAAAACCAAGCCATTTTTGTAACCTATTTTATTAATGATATCCTGTTTCATTAAAATGGAAATGCCCATATAGATAAGGGACCCTACGGTATATGCTATATAAAAAGCCAATGATACCAATTGACTTTCTCCTTGTGATAAATTAAATGCTTCTTTAAATACAGGGATTAGAATATCATTGCTTGCTGCGACAAATCCCCAAAAAAAGAAAACAGAGGCTAATGGGATAAATTGTCCCCATTTGGTGGGCGAATTTTCAGTACTCATTTGTAGATATAGATTGGTTTAGAAAAGGTTTTAAATAATTTTAGAGTGTAAATATATTTTTTATTTGGAGACTAAAGCACACTTTTTAAATTATTTTAAAAACCACTTCTTTTTAATCTAAACAATTCCCTGATGGTTCTAGCTCGGGGTTTCCGAATTTACCTCCCCTTTGGGGCAATGCCATTTAGTTAAGGTTCTTTTTAGATCCCGAAACAAGTTCGGGATGACAAACTTATCAGCACATTGTTATGCTGCACTTGTTTCAGCATCTTTTTGTTTGATATTTTTTTGCTTATCATTACCCAATTTCCTTAGCTAAATGACATTGCCCTTAACCCCTCCCATGAGCGGACAGTTACGTATGATATTAAAATTTAAGTAACTTTAATAAAAATTAGGCTGGAATCTAGAAATATAACATTTATCAACACCCTTTAAAGTCTATCACTCTCATACAACAAAAAAATACGTACAACTGCTTATTTTTTTTGACTATTATTAGTTCTACCTTTGGTGTATCACATTAAAAACGAACACGCTATGATACGTCTATATTTAAATCCAACCATCCTGAAAAGTCTAAATTTCAATAAAAAAGACGATACTTTAGAAGTTGAGTTTAAAGATGATATCGATACTTCGGACTTTTTAGATATTCCGATTTCTATATTGCGCAAGTATTTGGAATCCATAAAAAAACCAGTGTTTTGGATAAAGAAGAAGTGCATCACCCAAATTTAAAAATTGTACATTCTAACTTTAAAGCGTCTTAAAAAAAACTATTCCACCCTTTCAATATGTGCACCAATAGCACGCAAACGCTCATCAATACGCTCATAGCCTCTATCTATCTGCTCAATATTTTGAATAATGGACGTTCCTTTTGCAGAAAGTGCTGCAATAAGTAAGGACACACCCGCACGAATATCGGGCGATGTCATGGTGGTTGCTTTTAAGGTCGATTTAAAATCATGCCCAATAACGGTAGCACGGTGTGGGTCGCACAAAATAATTTTTGCACCCATATCAATCAATTTATCCACAAAGAACAAACGGCTTTCAAACATTTTTTGATGGATCAACAAACTGCCTCTAGCTTGTGTTGCTACTACCAAAATAATGCTTAATAAATCGGGGGTAAAGCCAGGCCAAGGGGCATCAGAAATGGTTAAGATAGACCCATCTATAAAACTTTGTATTTCGTACCCATCGGTATGCGCAGGAATATGGATATCGTCGCCACGTCTTTCAACCGTAATACCTAATTTTCTAAATACGTTGGGAATCACCCCCAAATCGTCCCACGATACATTGGTAATGGTCAGTTCGCTTTTGGTCATGGCAGCAAGTCCTATCCAACTCCCAATTTCAATCATATCGGGCAGCATAGTGTGGTGTGTGCCACTTAATTTCTCAACCCCATCAATAATCAACATATTAGACCCAATACCGCCAATCTGTGCTCCCATGCTATTCAGCATCTTACACAATTGCTGTAGGTAAGGTTCGCAAGCTGCATTATATATGGTCGTTCTACCTTGGGCCAAAACAGCAGCCATAACAATGTTGGCAGTTCCGGTAACCGAAGCTTCTTCAAGAAGCATATAGGCACCTTTAAGCCTTTTGGCTTCAACACCGTAAAACTGTTCCTCTTTACTATATCTAAATTTTGCTCCTAAATTAATAAGGCCTTCAAAGTGGGTATCCAATCTGCGGCGACCAATTTTATCGCCACCAGGTTTTGGTATGTAACCTTTTCCAAAACGTGCCAACATTGGGCCAACAATCATGATAGACCCGCGTAAACCACGACCATCTACCTTAAATTCTTCCGATTCCAAGTATTTTAAATTAACATCGTCCGCCTGAAATGTATAGCTTCCGTGTTTTAGTTTTTCAACCTTAACACCCAGTTTTTTCAATAAACTTATCAGTTTATTAACATCTACAATATCGGGGATGTTATGGATGGTAATCAATTCTGGCGTTAGCAAAACCGCACATAAAATCTGTAACGCTTCGTTTTTTGCACCTTGGGGCTGTATGTGCCCCTTTAAGCGATGACCACCTTCAATTTTAAATGTACTCATATAGTTTTAGAAACGTTTTCTTTTATGGTTTGTGGTGCTTTTTTTATGGTGACCGCCTTTTTTAGGCGTACTGTTACTAGAAAATTTAGTTTTTGTTCGCATTAAACTGGTAGCATCGGATAGATCTTCTTCAGAATTCTTCAAATTGATTTTTCCGCCAGAAAGCTCGAATAAATGTCCGTAAATCACATCATCTTCCACCGTGTCTTTATTCCAATTCAAAAAACACTTTTTCATGTGGTTGGCAATGGTATAGGTCAAAGCTTCTTTAAGGTCGCCATCTTCCCAAGTATTGGCAACATCAATCATCGTTTTAATATTGTTTCCGTAAAAACGGTATTTCGGGAAGTTCTGTGGATATTTTAAAGGCTTTGGATGTTCTTCCAGTAGTTCCTTGGTGGGTTTATCATAAGGGGAATCGACATCCAATTCAAAATTGGCCATAATAAAAAGCTGGTCCCAAAGTTTATGCTGAAAATCTGGAACATCCCTTAAATGCGGTTGCATGTTTCCCATTACCGATATAATGGCCTTTGCCACCTTGTTGCGTTCCTCTTTGGTATCGCGGTTTTTAGCGTAATTAATCATTTTCTGCATGTGGCGTCCATATTCCGGAATGATTAAATGTTCACGCTCTGTGTTGTATTCTAAATCGTCTATTGTCAAAATAAAGTGTGGAGTTAAATGTTTTGCATGTAGTTGTTATGCTTGTGCAAAGTACAAAAAAAAACTAAAGACTGATAACGCCTTCAACTTTTTCTGCAACTTCTTTGTATTTTTCAATCACGGCATCGGGGTTTCTCATCAATATATTCACCGAAATACTCGTGTATTTTCCGTTTTTACTCTCGGTAGTATGTATCACTGCCCCCATATTATTAAAAAGCGCTTCCAGTATGGCAATTTTGTGATTGTCCGTTTTAATTATAAACTTATACAAATATTCCGATGGCCAAATCGCCGTATCGTACAATTGCGCTTTTAGTTTTTCGTAAAATTCATCCGGATTTGGAGGTGTACCCATAGCATTTTTATATCCTGCAAATATACAGTTAGTAAACAGATTACAAAAAAATTATAATCATATTTTGGGCGTTACCTTTATCCTGAAACAAGTTCAGGAACCGGGGTCGGGCTTTACGCTGCAAGTCCTTGCTCTCCCGATAGCTATCGGGATCGCTGTGGGCTTTCCGCTCCAATCCCTAACACAGTCGCAGTTTTCAGTCGCACATCTGTTCAAAGTTCAAAAATCGTTAATCATGCGAATCAAGTGTTGAGAAGATTAAAACCCATTATGATTTATAATACAGTATTAGGGGCGTTAGCCCTAAAATCGTCTTAGATACAAACGTTAATTAAATAAAAAGGGGCGTAGCCCTGTTATCTCCATAAAATAACACGATGATGAACAAAAAAGATATAGCCCTGAAATTTAATAAACATGGCAAACACGTACACAATTATTTTATCAAAGATGTCAGGGCTAACGCCCCTAATTCATCATCATGGCCCATTTTGCTACTACTAAGACTACAGGGCTAACGCCCCTAAGTCAAGCGCGCTCTGCAATTTTCACTCGGCTTAATAGTTACAATATTTTAAACCCTTGATTCGCATTAATCGTTAATTTTTAATTCTTAATTTTACAGCTAAAATGTCACTTTTTTGAAAACAAAAAAAATTGTAATTACCGGCGGTCCAGGAACCGGAAAATCAACCCTAATAAACGAATTGATAAAACGCGGTTACACCTGCCTTGAAGAAATTTCACGTCAAGTAACCCTAAATGCCAAAAAAGAAGGGATTGACCAGTTGTTTTTAACCAACCCGTTATTGTTCAGCGAACTGCTTTTAGAAGGCAGGCACCAACAATATCATGATGCCGATAACTTGAATGCAGACATCATTTTTTTTGACCGGGGCGTACCGGATGTTTTAGCCTATATGGATTTTATTGGCGACACCTACCCTGCTTCCTTTATTGAAACCTGCAACCAAGCGGTGTACGACACGGTTTTTATACTAAAACCTTGGGAAACCATTTTTACCAGCGACAACGAGCGTTACGAGAATTTTGAACAGGCTTTACAAATACACGATTGCTTGTTAAACACCTATAAAAACTATAATTACCAATTAATTGATGTGCCTTTTGATACGGTTGAAAACCGCAGCGATTATATTTTAAAAACAGTAAAAATCACACCTTCTTAGAAGGTGGCTTTGGATAACCCCCATAGGGGGCGACAGAGACATTGGTCAAAAATCA
>NZ_JBFVFE010000058.1:0-24414 GCF_052728615.1 Mariniflexile sp.
AAATGGAATGAACGTATCAGAAGCGTTGAAACTTATCGCTAAAAATGAATTTCAGTTTGAAAACTGATTAGTTACAATGTTTTAATATGATGTGACCCCTCCGCCTATCGGCACCTCCCCTTAAAAAAAGGGAAGGACTTATTGAAGCGGCTTATTTTTAATGATTTGAAATTAAATAAATTTTGTTATGTTATTTAAATGACGTTTACAAAAATAGAAAAACCCAACCGTTTTGGCGATTGGATTTCAGGTTTTAAAATTTATTTTCTATAATGTGTGCAAACTTTTTCAGAAAACACATGTGTTATCTTGATGAGATTCCTGCCTCCGCAGGAATTAAATTTCCCTATTACTATCCCAAGCTTCCAGGTAATCTTTCACAGCTTTCACAAACTGACCACCCAAAGCACCATTTACCACGCGGTGATCATAAGAATGCGATAAAAACATGCGGTAACGGATGCCTATAAAATCGCCTTCGGTGGTTTCTATAACAGCGGGCACTTTACGTATGGCGCCTAAAGCCAAAATACCCACTTGCGGTTGGTTGATAATGGGTGTTCCCATAATACTTCCAAAAGTCCCCACATTGGTAACTGTATAGGTACCTCCTTGTATATCGTCTGGTTTTAGTTGGTTTTCACGCGCTCTATTCGCTAAATCGTTCACCTGTTTTGTCATCCCAACCAAATTAAGCTGGTCGGCATTTTTAATTACAGGGACTATTAAATTACCGTTGGCTAACGATGCTGCCATTCCTAAATTGATATTTTTCTTTTTAACAATGGTATCGCCTTGTAGGGAAATGTTCATCATTGGGAAATCGCGCAGTGCTTTGGCAACGGCTTCCATAAAAATAGGTGTAAAGGTTAAATTTTCACCTTCGCGCTTTAGGAATCCATCCTTTACTTTATTCCGCCAATTCCAAATTTTAGTAACATCGGCTTCTATAAAACTTTGAACGTGTGCCGATGTTTGAACAGATTCCACCATGTGATGTGCAATAAGTTTGCCCATTCTGGTCATTTCAATAACCTCGTCTTCACCACTTATGACGACTGGAGCTGGAGCTTGTTTTGGTTTTTCAGTTTGAATATTTTGAACAACTGGAGCTTCTACCTTTGGTTGAACCTGTTGTGGTTTTCCGCCTCTATTTTCAATAAAACTAAGTATATCATTTTTAGTCACTCGATTATCAACACCCGTTCCTAAAATATTATCCAATTCTTCTTGGGAAACCCCTTCTTCCTTTGCTATATTTTTAACTAATGGCGAGTAAAAACGGTCTTCACTGGATGCTAAAGGTTTTACTGTTTCTTGTGCTGCGGAAATCGTCTGACTAACAAACTCTGCAGCTTTTTCTTCTTCTACAACTGGTTCTTCAACAGCACTGGATTCCAATACATCATCATCCCCTTCAGTCTCAATAATGGCAATGGTTTGCCCTACTTGAACCACATCATCTTCCTTAAAAAACTTTTCAACTAAAATACCATCTACTTCACTAGGCACTTCACTATCCACCTTATCAGTCGCAATTTCCAATACCGCTTCATCCAATTCTATAGGGTCTCCAACTTCTTTTAACCAAGAGGTTATAGTTGCTTCGGCAACACTTTCTCCCATTTTTGGTAACTTAAGTTCAAACTTTGCCATATCAATAATGTAATACTTGTTTTTTAATTTGTGTTTGCAAAATTACTTAAAAAACATTGATTTCTTTAAATTATTTACAATAAAACTATTCAAAAACCACAAC
The DNA here is from genome assembly GCF_052728615.1 of Mariniflexile sp. Lineage (NCBI taxonomy): Bacteria > Pseudomonadati > Bacteroidota > Flavobacteriia > Flavobacteriales > Flavobacteriaceae > Mariniflexile > Mariniflexile sp. The sequence goes on from NZ_JBFVFE010000058.1 coordinate 1,760, forward strand.
TTCCCCTCTACTAATCGCATTATCACTTCCTAGTATAAAGTTAGAATTTTTTGGTAAAATTTTAAAGGTGATGAGCCTATCTTTTTTATTATTTTCAATCATCGAAATAATTTCCTTATAACTTAAAACAGTGTTGTCTAAAATAACCTCGGAGTTGTTCTCAAGATTATTCAAATCTTTCTGAAGTATTAATTTGGTTGACAAAGCGGCTTCTAAATTTTTATTCACTTTATCTGAAATGAAAACATAATCACTAACTTTTTTTGGTTTGGAAATTGGCACTTTTCTTGCTAAATAGGCCAATCGAATACCCGACCAAACAAATACATTGAAACACACATTTTTCTTAAAATGCTTTTTGTAAAATATTTGCATGGCGCCATAAAAACGACGTGCATAGTATTTATCTTTTAACGTGCTTTCTCCTTTAAAATGAATGATGGTGGTTGCACCATAATAATAATTATGGTAGCCTGCTTTTAATACTTTGTATGACAGATCGATATCTTCGCCATACATAAAATAATCTTCGTCAAAACCTCCAATTGTTTCATAAAGTGCTTTCTTCATAAACATAAAAGCTCCCACTAAAATATCAACCTTACCTATATCTTTTCTATTCAAATGGTTTGAATAATAGCCTTGGGAGTTTCCTAGTATTTTTTTGAAGGACGTTTTTACATAAGGTACATTCCGTTTACTTTCAGGTAAAAAATCACCGATGCCATTAATCAGCTTACAACCAACAATGCCTAAATTTTCTTGCCTTTCAGAAAATGATAAAAGCTGGAGAAAAGTGTCTTCCGCAACTACGGTATCCGGATTCAATATACACAAATACTCGCCTCTTGCCAAAGAAACCCCTATATTATTTCCTTTTGAGAAACCTAAATTATCTTTATTTTCAATAAGAACAACATTTGGGAATAGCTCTTTTACCATGTTACAACTACCGTCTTCAGAATTATTGTCAACCACAATTATTTCAGCATCCATGGTTGCTATGGCGGTCTCGACACTTTTTAAACAGAGTTCCAAAAAGTAACGCACGTTATAGTTTAGTATAATTACTGAGAGTTTCAAACGCTAGTTATAATTTTAAGGATGCTTCAAACGGCACCCTGTTCACAATACTTCTTCCAAGGGTAATCTCATCGGCATATTCCAATTCATCTCCAACCGAAATACCTCTGGCAATAGTAGATGTAAAAACAGGATATTCTTGGATTTGCTTGAAAATATAAAAATTGGTCGTGTCGCCTTCCATGGTAGAGCTTAACGCAAAAATAAGTTCTTTTATCTTGCCTTCCTTTACTTTATTGACCAACGAAACAATGTTTAAATCATGGGGGCCTATCCCATCCATAGGCGAAATTTTCCCTCCCAAAACATGGTACAGCCCTTTAAACGAACTGGTGCTCTCAATGGCCATCACATCCCTAATATCCTCCACAACACACACAAGGGTTTCATCTCTGTTGGGGTTTGAACAAATTTCACATAAATCGACATCACTAATGTTATGGCACGATTTACAAAACTTCACATCGTTTCGCATCGTTTGCAAAGCCTCCGATAACGCCGTGGTTTGCTCTTTAGGCTGTTTTAGCATGTGCAGCACCAATCGCAACGCGGTACGCTTGCCAATTCCCGGTAATTGGGACATTTCATTTACGGCCCGTTCTAGTAATTTTGATGAAAACTCCATGGTTGCGAATTTACTGTTTACCCACGAATTTCACTAATTTTTACCAACTCTTTTAAATAACCCAAATTTCGTTTGGATTTTGAAATTTAATATTTGTAATTTCCAAACTTGAAAATTCTTTTATGAGCGCCATCCAAATCATACTTCTTATTGCGGCCTATTTTGGCGTGTTGATTTTAATATCCTACTTTACCGGAAAAGAAGATTCCAATGATGCTTTTTTTAAAGCCAATAAATCGGCACCTTGGTATTTAGTGGCTTTTGGGATGATTGGCGCATCCTTATCTGGGGTAACTTTTATCTCCGTCCCAGGATGGATAGAAACGTCGCAGTTTAGCTATATGCAAGTAGTTTTGGGCTATATAGTTGGGTATTTTGTAATTGGTACAGTGTTATTGCCTTTATATTACAAACTTAATTTAACATCCATTTACACCTATTTAGAAGCGAGATTTGGGAACTATTCCTACAAAACCGGGGCTTCTTTTTTTTTAATTTCTAGAATTGTTGGTGCTAGTTTTAGATTGTATTTGGTGGCTAATGTGTTGCAAATCATACTTTTTGATGAATTAGGCGTCCAGTTTTGGCAAACGGTCATTATTACGGTGGCTCTTATATGGTTGTACACGTTTAAATCGGGCATAAAAACCATTATTTGGACAGATACCCTGCAAACACTTTTTATGCTTATTGCCGTTGGTGTTGCCATTTATGTTGTAAGCACCGACTTGGGCATCAGCGGAGGCAATATTTTGGGCTATGTTTTGGATAGTGATTTATCCAAAACTTTCTTTTTTGACGATTTTAAATCGGGCAACTATTTTTGGAAACAGTTTATTTCCGGTGCTTTTATAGCGATTGTTATGACTGGTTTAGACCAAGATATGATGCAGAAAAACCTTACCTGCAAAACACTTAAAGACGCACAGAAAAATATGTTTTGGTTTACTATTGTATTGACCATTGTGAATTTTGTTTTTTTAAGTTTGGGGTTGTTGTTAACCATGTACGCACAACAAAATGGCATTGATGCCCACAAAGATGAATTGTTCCCCATACTGGCAAAAAACCATCTAGGGGTTGGTATTTTTGTTTTCTTCCTTATTGGCTTAATAGCGGCGGCTTACAGTAGTGCCGATAGTGCTTTAACCGCACTTACCACCTCCTTTAGTATTGACATATTGGACATTGAAAAAAAATACGATAAATCTAAACAAATAATCGTCAGAAAACGGATTCACATATTGGCTTCATTCGTTTTAATATTGGTAATTGTTGCGTTCAAATACATTATTAAAGATGAAAGTGTTATTGCGAAACTCTTTGTTTTTGCCGGTTATACTTATGGGCCGCTTTTGGGGCTTTACAGTTTTGGACTTTTTACCAAATGGCAGGTTAAAGATAAATTAGTTCCCATTATAGCTGTTTTGTCACCTGTTTTATCTTATATTATTAGTGTGAACAGCACAAAATGGTTAGGGTTTGAGTTTGGATTCTTTATTTTGATTTTAAATGGACTGCTAACCTTTTTAGGATTAATACTGATTTGTAGAAAGCAACACTAACGAGCACGCCACTTCAAAATGAATCTGGTTTTCCTTTAAAATCTTATAAAATTCAGGGTTCTCGGTGCCGGGGTTAAAAATAACACGCATTGGTTTCAACGAAACAATATAATCGTAATACGCTTCCTGATTTTTAGGATTAAGATATAATGTAACTGTATGGATATCATCATAAGGCACTAATTCTGTATTAATGGTTACTCCCGCCACTACTCCTTCCTTTAGTCCGAATGCTACGGTATCAATCGTATTGCTTACAAGTTTTTGAACCACAAAGTTTGAATATCTGTTCGGTTTTAAAGAGGCACCAATTACCAATGTTTTTTTGTTCATGAATATAATATATTTTTTCCGAGGTTAAAATTATCATTTTGTTTGTACTTAATAAACAAAATATAGCCATTTCATAATGTTAAAAAAAAGTTAATAGATTTTGAATCGAGTAACATAATGTAAACTTTGTCGTCTATATTGTAATCAATCAAAAGACAATCAACCAAATGAAAAAACTATTCTTAGTATGTGCCTTATTGTTTTCAATAGCTAATAATGCACATGCAACCAACCCAAGATCACCCGATGATAAAACGGGTACCATCTCAGGAAAAGTATTGGACGCCGTATTAAAACAACCCTTACCTTATGTAAACATCATCATAAAAAACTCCAAAGAAGCCATTTTAACTGGTGGTATTACATTGGAAGATGGTTCATTTAAAATTGAAAAAATTGAAGAAGGCAAAATTATTGTCAGTGTTCAATATATAGGCTACAAAACATTTAGAAAAGAAGTTTCTATTGCCAAAGGCAATTATGACATCAATCTGGGCAATATATTTTTAGAAGAAGCCGCCGAAGGCTTGGATGAAGTTACCGTGATTGCCGAAACCTCTACCATTCAGCAAAAAGTAGACAGAAAAGTTATTACCATTGGCAAAGATTTGGCCGCTATAGGAAGCGCTTCGGAATTGATGGTAGGCATTCCATCCGTTGGTGTCGATCCCCAAACGGGCGACATTAGTTTACGCGGAAACCAAAATGTCCGGGTTATGGTTGATGGTAAATTATCAAACATTCCAACCGCGCAATTGTTAAAACAAATTCCTTCAACCGCTATAAAATCCATTGAATTGATTACGAACCCTTCAGCAAAATATAATCCTGAAGGCATGAGTGGCATCATAAATATCGTGCTCCATAAAAACACCATGGTAGGTTTTAATGGTAATATAAGTGTGGGGTTAACACACGAAATTGAGGCTAAATTCAACAGCTCTTTAGATATGAACTACCGCAATGGCAAATTTAATTTCTACGGAAGTTACAGTAACAATATTTCTAAAAATCGAAATGTTGGAGATATATCCAGACCCGAAAACAGTTCAGAACAATTCTTCAAGTTTTTGGATAAACGGCAATCGCACCTGTATAAAGTTGGTGTAGATTATTACTTGAACGATAAAAACACCTTATCGATTTTTACCACTCAAAATCAATCAGAAAGCAGTAACGATAGCGAAACCCAAGCGCTGTTTTATAACAATCCAAGTTTTAACCAAAGCCAAACGGCTTTTTCCAATAACGACAATCAAGCCTCCCAATATAATTTCAATTATAAACATGATTTTGAAAAAGAAGGACACAATATAGAATTGGAGGTCGATTATAACGTGTTTGATGAAGTAAGTCCTGTTGATTTCAAGTTTTTATTAGGTTCAAATGAAGATTATATAGATTTTAATGATACTGACAGAAAGAGCACCACGGTTAATTTGGATTATGTAAATCCACTTTCTGAAAAATCCAAATTGGAATTAGGCTTAGAGGCACGTTTGTTCAATTCACTTATCAATTACGCTTCTACAGGACAATCCTTTAACAGTTCAGGGGTTTTAAGACCTACACCAAGTACCGATTTTGATTACACCAGAGATATTTATTCGGCATACATAAACTATAGCCAGCAGTTTGAGAAATGGAGCTATCAGTTAGGTTTGCGCAGTGAAACCGTACAAGAAGATGCCTTGGCACTATCATCGGAAGCGGCCAGTACAGAAACTTTTACGAATGATTATTTCGAGTTGTACCCTTCTGTTTTTATAACGTATTCGCCTTCGGAAAAAAATTCGTATCAACTTAGTTATAGCCGTCGGGTGGACCGCCCTGGAATTGGGCAAGTAAACCCCATTAAGGAGTGGAGTACGCCGTTAGTATCTTCTTATGGGAATATAAATTTGCAACCGCAGTTTACCAATTCCATCGAAACCAATTATACACGAACACTAAACAACAACAAAGGCACCGTTACAGGAGGTGTGTTTTACAGAATAATTACCGATGACATTAACAGGGCCTTGTTTATAGATAGAACCGATGTTAATTCCGGGCGGGTTATTTTAACGAACGACAATTTTGATGACACTTCTGCTTACGGCCTCGAATTATCCTCAAACTACAAACCAACCAAATGGTGGAGCATCAACTCTAGCTTCGATTTATATTCGCAAGTGCAAAAAGGTATTACCGAAAACTTAACGGTGCCTATTGAAACTGCCACGGTAAACGATATTGAAAGAAATGTAATTGAAGTGGATAATGTAGCTTGGAATTTTAGAATGTTCAATAATTTTGGTTTAAGCAAAACCGTATCCCTTACCGCGTTTGGATTTTATAGAGGAAAAAACAGAACCATACAATTTGATAGGGCGCCTATGTATTTTGTAAACCTTGGAGCCCGTATTGGGTTTGCTCAGGGCAGAGGCACATTTAGCTTGAACTATAATGATATTTTTGACACGATGGAGTTTGCTTTTAAAGGCACCAAACCATTTGTACAAAATGGAGTATTTAATTGGGAAAGCAATACTTGGAATGTAGGATTGTCCTATAGATTTGGTGGAGGAAAATACCGGGCAAAATCGCGCAAAAACAGAGATAACAATGAAGAATCCGGTGGTGGAGGTTTCATATAATGCCCAAACCATCGGAACAATTCAATAACCTTTATTTTTGTCATCTAGTTAGGCTAAAATTCTAAAAATAATATAAAAGCCATGATAAACCGGTTGAATATCTATAGTAACCCCCAGGACCAAAGCTTATCGGAATCCTCAGTCCATCGATCGCCAATATCGGTACGGTAATAGGCATTGTTGATTATCACGTTGTTTATTCTGTTGTACATCATTTTTTGGGCGTCTTTCATGGTGTTTCCAATGCCCGTAACCAACACGGCAATTCCGGTATTGCCGGTAATCAGCCATTCATCATTCACCTGTTTTAAATGCATGGGGTGAACCCCTTCTTTCCCGTTTTTTTTAAATACCACCACGGCATCCTTGGAAAAGAGGTTGAACGTTTTTTTATCGTCATAAGGAAATGGTGGCACCACAATAAAAGCCCCCACTTGGAACCCTTTTTTAACATGGATTTTAAATGGTGTTTTAGAAGCCAGTTTTAAGAACAGTTCGCCCATAGGTTCGTTGATGCCTGCACGTTGTATAAATATTTGTGGATAACCGAACCGGGACGTAAACTCCAATGGATAAATACCATTGCCATTCACAATACAGTTGATATCGATATGCCCAGTAAAGTTATGTTTGGCAAGCGTACTTTGGAATTTAAGCAAAGTGGCCTCAAAAATTGGGGAATCTTTGGTCCAAAACATACTGGTTCCCATTTCGCCCGTGGAAACGCCCAATTCTTTTGGGAATAGTTTTTTGTGTTCGAAAGTGATGTTGATGGGATAAATAAATTCGTTGCCATTAAAAAATGCGGCAATGGAAACCTCAACCCCTTTTACTTTTCGTTGCAATTGAAAGTTGCCAAAATCGTTTCCCCATGATTTTTCATAAGCCTTTAAAATGCGAATAACGTCCAAACCTTCATCATCGCTACCCACGAACAATAATTGTTTAAGCTCTTGGGTTTCGCCGCAAGGTTTTATAACATAGGTGTTCGGATTTGCTTGAATGTACTGAATGGCATCATTAAACGAGTTGAACTCCTTGGATGGGATGACCTTGATTTTATGTTTTTGGAGTTCGGACTGACCAAAATTCCTGTCAAGCTCCAACTTATCGGTGTATTCGGTACCGCCAATGACGAGTTTTCCTTTGCTTCTAAGTTCATTGGCTATTTTACCATAACCGGTATAGTCGAAAACAATTATATCTGCCCAATCGATGTGCGTTTCCCAATGGGCCACTTTATTTACAAAACCATAGCCTATTTCTTTGGACCCTTTATCTTCAATGAACATTTTAACATGATGCCCTTCTAATTTAATGGTGTTTATAATATCTAAGGATTCGCCCCAACGCGATACAAAAAGAAAGTTTTTGCTCAAGGGATTTTTTGTTTTCACAGGAAAAGATTATAGTTTAATTGGATGATTTGAAATATTGAAATCTACATCAAAAGTAGATAAATAATTACTTGGTTGTATATACGTTCAAAAGTAAATTATTGGCTATTTGATGGGACTATTTTTTGATGTAATGGAACAGGTTTTTGGTTTGAAAACGGAACTTGCGTTAGGGATTGCAGTGGAAAGCCCACAGCGAGGTACGAGCGAGGACTTGCAACGAAAAGCCCGACCTTTTTAGGTAACGCCCAAAACGCAAAAAAGCCTATCAATCTAATGACGATAGGCTTTTTATTATAAAGAACTGATTTGAGTTAGTCTTTCTTTATTTTTTTGTTTGCTTTGTCAATGGTATCGTACATTAATGGGGTGGCAATAAATAATGAGGAGTAGGTTCCTACTACGATACCCACTATTAATGCGAACATGAACCCTCTGATGGATTCGCCACCAAAAATAAAGATTGCCAATAAAACGACCAATGTGGTGGACGATGTATTTAAGGTTCTGCCCAAGGTACTGCTTAACGAAACGTCCACTACTTTTTCAAAGTTCCAGTTGGTGTGCTCGTTCAAGTACTCCCTTACCCTATCGAAAACAATTACGGTATCGTTTAACGAGTATCCAATGACCGTTAATATGGCGGCGATGAAGGCTTGGTCAACTTCCATACTGAATGGCATGAACCTGTAGGTTAGTGAGAACACGCCCAAAACGATCAATACGTCGTGGAATACCGCTGCAACGGCGCCCAATGAGAATTGCCATTTTTTGAAACGGAACAAAATGTAAAGGAATACTACGATTAAAGAACCTAAAATGGCCCAAAAGGAGGCTTGTTTTATATCATCGGCAATGGTTGGGCTTACTTTATAGTATTTCATTAAACCAACCGATTTTTCACTGGATTCGTTAATAAAATCGTCATAAGAAAGACCTTCCAAATGTGGCTGTAAGGAAGTATATAATGTTTTTCTAATAGCTTCATCAACATCGGCACCGGTTTCGTTTACTTTATATTTGGTCGTTATTTTTAACTGATTGGCATCACCAAAGGTTTTAGCATCGGCACTGCCAAAAGCACCTACTAAAGTCGCCGTAATTTCGGAAGCACTCACATCTTGTGGAAAACGCACTTGGTAGGTTCTACCTCCAACAAAATCGACACCTTGATCTAAACTATTAGTAAATAAAGACCCCAAGCTTACAAGGATAAACGCTCCAGAAACGATATAAGCAATTTTACGTTTCTTTAAAAACTCGATGTTTATATTTCTGAACAAATTTTTAGTGAGTGCCGTAGAGAAATCCAGTTTACCACCTCTGTTTACATACCAATCAACTAATAGTCTGGTAATAAATATAGCGGTGAACAATGAGGTGCCAATACCAATCAATAAGGTAGTAGCAAATCCTTTAATAGGCCCTGTACCAAAAATAAACAATATCAATGCAGTTAGTCCGGTTGTAATATTGGCATCTAAAATAGATGATAAAGCATTGCTGAATCCGTCTTGGATAGCTTCTTTTTGTCCTTTACCTTTTGCGATTTCCTCACGAATACGTTCAAAGATAATCACGTTCGCATCTACCGACATACCTATTGTAAGTACGATACCCGCAATACCGGGCAAGGTTAATACGGCTCCTAAACCTGATAGGATACCAAAAATCAACAAGATGTTGAATACCATGGCAATATCGGCAAAACCACCTGCTTTTCCGTAGTAAAGTATCATCCAAATCAGTACCAAAACCAAAGCAATCATAAACGACGTAGTACCGCTATCAATAGCTTCCTGTCCTAATGATGGCCCAACAACCTCACTTTGAATAATATCTGCCGATGCCGGTAATTTACCAGCACGCAATACGTTTGCTAAATCTACCGCTTCGTTTAATGTAAAGTTTCCTGATATTTCTGAATTTCCACCAGAAATGGCCCCCGTGGTAACACCCGGTGCCGAATACACGACGTTATCTAAAACAATGGCAATCTGGCTGCCTTCAGCATACGCTTTACCTGTCATTTCTTCCCAAATCTTAGCACCTTTAGCGTTCATTTGCATAGAAACTGTTGGTTTTCCTGTGGGTCCAAAAGCATTACGTGCATCGGTTACAACGGCGCCGCTTAATTGCGGTATATTATCCCTATTGCCTGCCAAGGCATACAATTCGATGACTTCACTATCTTTTTCCGGTTTACCGAAAGCGAATTTTGTATAACGCAATTCAGCAGGAAGCAAGGCTCTAACTTTTGGGGAATTCAAATAGTTAAGAACGGTTTGTTTATCTTTAATTTCAAATTTTGCAATAACCGGACCGCCTTGATACCCTTGTCCACGGATTAAATCGAAAAGTGGGTTTACTGCTTTTGTGGCCGTGGAATCGGTTGCAGCTTCCCCTAATAAATCATCAATGGTAGAATCTTTTGCATTTTCTTCATCTTGGGGTTCAACTTTTGTGGAATCCTTTTTAACCTCAGCAGTTTCTTTTAAAACTTCATTGGCCTGAGCCAAAAAATTAAAGAATTGTTCGCCTTTATAGGCATCCCAAAACTCCAATTGGGCGGTACTTTGAAGCAAGCTTGTAGCACGCTCTACATCCTTAACACCCGGTAATTCCACTAAAATACGGCCAGAAGATCCTAAACGTTGAATGTTTGGCGATGTAACCCCAAACTCATCAATACGTTTACGCAACACTTCAAAAGCAGAAACGATGGATTCATCAATTTTAGTTTCTATTACTTTTTTAACTTCATTGTCACTCATACTACCGTCTATTTCCCCATCCAACGCTTTGGTATAGAAAATATCTGGAGATGCCAATTTGGTATCGCCTTTAATTTTATCAAAAGCTATAAAGAAATCTTCCAAATAGGTATTTTGACTATTCTTTTGAAGCTCTTCGGCATCATTTAATGCCTTATTAAAAACTGGGCTTTTACTATTGTTTGCCAGTCCTTTTAAGATGTCTTTCACAGAAACCTGAAGAATAACGTTGATGCCTCCCTTTAGGTCCAGACCTAAATTCATGGCTTTTGCTTTCACATCATTATATGTGAATTTTGCAATACCGATATTAAAAACCGTATCGGTAGCCTTGGATTCTAGGTAATTGGCTTCCTCGGCGCTACGTTTGGCACGATAATCCGGGTCCGATTCCGGAATTTTATTGATGGCTACTTCTTCAGCATCCCTCTCTATTTGATTTGCTCTGAATGTGAATGATAATTGGTAAATACTTACCAAACCAAACAAAATAGCAAATATTTTTACTAGTCCTTTGTTTTGCATTATGATGTTATTTTGGTCAAATTTTTTTTAACGGGCAAATATATCATTTACCATCGATTTGACAATTATTTTTTATGTTTATATGTAATTATGGCAACTTTGGAATAAAAAATGTAAGATGCCCTTAATTTGTGATTTTACTTAAGGAAAGTTTCCCTTGTTTAGCAACGAGGTCCCGCGCGAACTTCAGGGATTTTATGGGACGTATTATCTTGTGCCAATGCAGTATTTTTACTGAATTTGTACGTTTCTTTTACAACAGGTTCCACATATATAATATCTATGTGATTGTTGGATAGATATACATTTGGAATAAGAAGCCGATTGTAGTCTGTTTTTAGTTCTATGGCAAATTTTCCGGCAAAACCAGTTTCAACATCCTGTTTGTGGATTTCGAATATATCTAGATTGTAAGTTTTTGAATTATCGTCGGAAGGCGATTCAATGGGTTTTTTACTTTCATTAGAAGCTATATTACCAAAAGACAAGGCTTTGTCTTCAGCAAGTAATTTTTTTATGCTGGCAACATCTGTAGCACTGTAATAAGTAATTTTTAAACTGCCAGACTCTTGCTCTTCTACATGAATATTATTAACTCCAATAGCTTGCAATTGCTTTTTTACAAGGGCTATGGTGTGTTGCGCTTCGTTGGATGAAACGTCAAGATGCGTAAACTCCAACACAATTTCCTGATTTGCAACAGGAACTTGTTGATGGTTTGCAACCCCAAGAAAGGTAAAAATTACAATTAAAGTACCAATGTACCATTTTGGCTTCATGCGCCAAATATAGGATTTTAATATTAGAAGTTAAATATTAGAAGTCAAAAATTAAAAGTGCCTAAAATTGAGTTTTGAACTCCAACTTTAGGCACTTTTAACTTTAGCACACTTTAAGTACTTCTTTATAATAAATCATTAACCGCTTTTACACCTGCGGCACTTTCTTTCATGTTTGCTTTTTCGGCGTCGTCAAGTTTGATTGTAACAATTTCCTCAATACCGTTTTTACCTAAAACCACAGGTACACCCAAACAGATATCGTTAAACCCATATTCACCTTCTAGCAATACAGAACAAGGAAATACTTTCTTTTGGTCGCATGCAATGGCTTGAACCAAGGCACTTACAGCAGCTCCCGGTGCATACCACGCGGAAGTTCCCAGCAATTTGGTAAGTGTTGCACCGCCCACTTTAGTATCTTCCAATACTTGGTTTAATCTATCTTCTTTTAAAAATTCAGAAACCGGTATCCCATTTCTGGTGGCTAAACGTGTTAAAGGAATCATACCCGTATCACTGTGCCCGCCAATAACCATACCATCCACATCACTAATGGGTCCGCCTAAGGCTTCTGCCAAACGGTATTTAAAACGAGCGGAATCCAAAGCACCACCCATACCAATAATTCTGTTTTTTGGCAATTTGGTTGATTTGTGCACTAAATACGCCATGGTATCCATGGGGTTGCTCACCACTATGATAATGGTTTTTGGTGAGTGCTCAATTAAACTTGATGAAACAGTTTTAACGATGCCGGCATTAATACCGATCAACTCTTCGCGAGTCATTCCCGGTTTACGTGGAATTCCTGAGGTTATTACACAAATATCGCTATTGGCGGTTTTGCTGTAATCGTTTGTGATCCCTGTAATTTTGGTATCAAAACCGTTTAATGATGCTGTTTGCATTAAATCCATGGCCTTCCCTTCGGCATACCCTTCTTTAATGTCTAATAAAACAACTTCTGAAGCAAAATCCTTAATGGCAATATACTCTGCACAACTTGCGCCTACTGCTCCTGCACCTACTACTGTTACTTTCATGTTTAAATTTTTTAATTGAATATTATTGTGATCGTTTTTTTCTTCTATAAAATAGAGTTACGCAAACTTACGATTATAAAAGTCGAAATTTTATGATTTTAGTCAGTCAAAATTACAAATTTATATCCGAACTCATTTAAAGTTTTTCAATTGGCTAAAAAATTATCCTTTTGCACCCATTCCTGCCTGCCGGCAGATTTCGTCTTTTTTTATTCCGTAGCGATACTATACAACTAAAAAAAGCCTTCAACTGGCCACAAAATGATTAATTTTCGCTTCAATCCAAAAAGTTTAAATGAGTTCTCCTCTAAATAAAAAAAGTGCCAGATTAAATCTCGCACTTTTTAAAACTAAACTAACTAAAACTAAAACAATTATTATATATGAAAATTTTTATTCCTTATTATATGATAACAAATTATCTGAAACCAAAATTCAATCCTACTGAAAAAGCATTGAATTCTGATACATGATATTCGGCATTCAATCTGAAAAAACCTAATTTTAACTTGGTTCCCAAAGTTCCCCTAACCGATGACACTTCGCTTGAAACAGAAAAAGGATCTGTAACCTCTTCATAAAAAATACCACTTGTTCCTCTATATGTGCCTAATAAATCGGATTTTGATTCTCCTTTTATATAACCAATACCCCCATAAAAATTGATGACAGGTAACTTGGTAGAGGCAATCAATTGGAACAACCAAGTGTTTGTGCCATTTTCCAAACGTTGGTTTTCGCCTTCTAAAGTTGATGCACTTGATAAATCATAGCTTCCATCTAAATGTGTATATGCAACCAAGCCCGAAATTGCTACGGGCAATACCTTGTCTGCTGGCAACCATTTAGTCATTTCAAACTGTAATCCAGCTCCGTACATACTTATATCAACGTCATCTGTTTTAATTTTAGGCACAAAGCGTGCTTTTAATTCGATACCTTTACTAAGTCCTATGGCTCCCTGAATAAATGCCGTTGGCAAAAGGTTTATGTTTTCTGAACCAATTCCTGTTGGCAACTCAATGGTTGTTGTTCTGGTAATCCCTAGCGGGTCCTTATATTCAATATCTACAAAAATTGCTGGATCATTATCGCCAAGAACCGTTGCAACCATTTTAGCGCTATTACCGGATTCATTTTCAAATTTCACATTTTGATAATCAGCAGTATTCATTAAAAACGATTTGTTTTCACTTTTTACGGAGGCCGCATTCGCAATAATGGAAATTTCAAACCCTCCCAGCGGTTTTGCTTCGGCGGTATTGAACCAGTTGGAATTCATACTATACATCAATCCATTGGTACCGGGTGCTAAATAATCATTGGCAAAGCGTTGGGCATCTTCTACGCCAGCTGCAAGAAGTGCATCCAAATCATTTTGAGCTTTTAATGAGATTGTCGCTAAACACAACAATACAAGCAGGCTTATCTTTTTCATCTGGTATTATTTTAAATTTGGGTTAAGCAAATATATATAAAAAACTACATAAAAAACATTTTATAGTAAAAAAATGCTTTTAAACGATGTTAATTGATTATTATATTTAAAAATAAACTCTAAAACTAACATTTGGTGTTAGGCGCAAAGAAGCATTATTTATTTGGATGGTCGTATTGGAATCGTTTGGGTTTACTTTATAATAACGGTTAATGATATTTTTAGTATTCATAATATTTAATACACCCACTTTTAAAGATGCATAAGTGGATTGATACATATTAAATTTATAACTTAATGAGGCATCCAAACGTTTAAATTCATCGAGATTTTCGCTATTGGGCGCATCATAATTCACAAATGTTGAATTCCCGGATTGAACGGTTTCATTACCCTCAACCGGAGATGTGTAAGGTTGGCCAGAGCGCCACATACCACCAACCGATATTTTTAAATTTTCTAAAATATCGTAATTAAATCCTATGGAAATGGAATGCCTTATATCCACATTATTTGGGAAAACCGATGGTATAAAGGTTTCAAACTTGTAATTGTTAACGGAATAGGTATAACTTGCCCAAGCACTGTAATCATTGCCCGTTTTATTGGCTAAAAATTCCAGACCTTTTACCGTATAATCGCCAATGGCATTCATGTATTGGAAATTATTATAAAAACCTTGGTTGCTGGCGGTAATGCCTTCAACGGTTTTATAAAATCCCGTAACATCCACATTCAAATTATTTTGGTTGAACTCCCATCCAAAAGATGCTTGCTTGCTTTCAGAAATGGGTATCGTTTTCTCGTTAGCCAAAATCCAGCGTCGGTTTTCAACGCCTAAAAAATCGTCTTGAAAATCTACAATTTGTGTAGCGGATTGGTTTTTAAATTCGCCCTCCAATTTTATGGCGAATTGATTTGATAATTTTTGCCTTACATTCAATCGAGGTTCCACTAAAACCTTTTCGAATTTTTGAAAGTAATTGGCTCTCACGCCCACTCTAAAAAAAGTACCCCCTTTTTTATATTCTGCTTGGGTGTAAAGCGCATGGTTTAACAACACATCTTTTTTCGTTTTATCGTAAGAAGGTCTGGTTACGGTGGTTTCATTAAGAATACCTGTTTCGTTAAATTGATATCCGTTTAAAAGGGTTAGAAAATCGGTTAGATTATAATAAGTATTCAGCTTAAAACCCGTTTCCAATACTTCATTTGTTTGGGTCAATAATTGATCGGACTCCATTCTGTAATCATTGGCATCCACATTATATTTTGAATAATACGCGGTAAAATGGGAACTTAATTTGGAATTCCAATCTGCCATCCACTGGCCGCCAAACCCTAAATTCTTTTGGGCTAAATTGCTGGATTTAGATGCGGTTTCGTTGTTATTGGTAATGCTTTCGTAATAATCCAAGTTGTTATCAATCCCAATCACATTGGCCCTAAATTTATGCTGCTCGTTTAAATCGAATAATAATTTTGCCGTATAATCATAAAACACAAAATCTGATGTTGTGGTTTGGTTTTCAATATTATCGTCGTTGGTTTTGATGTCGCTGTCCTGAAAACTTCTATCAAAATAATTAGTGTAAGTGGGCGTGTTAAAAACATCTGTAATGGATCGTCGCCCAGAAATATGAAGCTCTAACTTTTTGCTAATGGGAATTTCAAAAAAAGCATCGGCACTTATTAAATTTGCACCCGCTCCCCCAGAAAACTTACCTATTAATTCGTTTTTGGTAAACATGTTTACGGTACTGGAAACCCCATCGCTAAATTCACTGCTGGTACCATTTTTGGTAACGATAACTTTATTGGTAAGGTTGGGGTTGTAGGCAGAAATCAATCCAAAAAAATGCCCCGAGTGGTACATTTTAATCCCGTCCCAAAGCATCAGGTTTTGGTCGTTAGTACCGCCCCTCACATTAATATTGGCGATGCTTTCATTGGTACTTTCAACTCCGGGAAGCACTTGTATGGACTGTAAAATGTCGGGGTCTGTTAATCCGGGTAAAATCCCAAAAGCTTTGGTATTTAAAACCGTACTTCTATCCAAGAGTTTTTGAAAACCAGTAGTCAGGAATTTGGTTATCAGAACTTGGTTTAAGGCTTCTTTATTTTCTATTAAAACTATTTGTTTGCAGTTTTTATTTTCTGAAAAGAGTTGTTGTGCCTGCCATTGCTGACTTTTAAAACCGAGGTATGAAACAGTAATAATGGCATTTAGAGGGACTTCATCTAACTGAAACTTTCCGTTTTCGTTTGCAATAACCCCTTTATTGGTGTTGTTTATTGTTACCGAAGCTCCAAACAAAGCTTCTTTATTTTCCGAAGCAAGCACAAATCCACATATTGAAATGGTTTTCTCAATAACAGATACCGTAATGTATCTATTATCCAAGGTTTTAAAATTCAGTAAAATATTCGCGTTCAAATAGTTTAAGGTTTGTTGAAGATTGAAACTTACGTCCGGCTCTTCAACAAAAACAGAGGAAACATCATCATAGGCATACGAAAACTTGACATCGAATTTTTGTTCTGCTGCTGCAATAATTTCTGCAAGCGGTTTTTTATTCGGGTTGTTTTGAGAAAAACAAACGTTAGCAGCCCATAGAACCATGTAAACAATACATCTGCTATTTTTCATAGTTGTATAGCGTAACATGGTTACCTTCTGTTTTATAACTTAATTTTAAAGGAATTGTGATGGATTGCAAGGCGATGTTTTTGTCTTTGTGCGTAAAGGTTCCCGTGAACAATTGAGAACCATCAACGGCATTTAAAGACACCGTTAAATTGTATTGTCTTTCAAGTTCAGCTATCACGTGGCTCAACGGAACCTTTTCAAAACTCGTCTCATCTTGCATCCAAGACGGGATTTCTGCATTAAAATCATTTACCGTTTGAATGGTTCCATCAACGACCCGAAACGTTTTTCCTTTAGAAAGTTTTACCGTTTCATTATTAAAAGTAACGCTTACCAAGCCTTCATAACATTGCACTTCAAAATAATTATCGCGTTCTTTTACATTAAACTGGGTCCCTAACACCTGAACCGTTCCAACATGGGTGGTTACGGTAAACTGGTTCCCTTTACTCACTTTAAAAAAAGCTTCGCCCTCTAACGTCAAGTTTCGTTTGTTTTCCCAGGTTTTTTTATTGTACTTTAATTTTGAAGCGGCGTTTAAAACAACTTCAGAGTTATCGGGCAATGTTATGGTTTCGTTTTGCGCTGTTTGCGTTTCAAAAGCCATGTTGCTATTAAAAAACAGGAAATAGGATGAGGTAAGCAGCACCAAGAAAATTGCCGCTACCTTTAAAAAAGTTTTAAAATTAAGCTGAATGACTTTAGTTTCCTTTTTTGTGATCTTTCTTTCCTTAAAAGCCGCCAATGCTTTTTGGGCATCTACTTCAGGCGCTTGCATTTGTTTGGCATAAAAAGCTATTTTCTCAAGAGTTCCATTAGTTTCGGATTGTTTTAAATCTTTAATGTCTTGCTCTGTAAGCTCATTATTAAACCACTTTAATATGTCGTTTTCGTTTTTCATTTTTTAACGCTTCAACTTTAAGACAATCCAAACTAATTTTACCCTACGCTGTATTAAATATTTTCTATATGTTCCCGTAAAATTTTTAAAGCCCCAGACATTCTTTTTTCTACCGCTTTTTGGGAAACATCTAATAATTCGGCAATTTCCCTATATTTTTTTCCTTCTATTCTATTCAATAAAAATACCTCGCGTTGCGATTCCGTTAATAACGAAATAGCGTTTTGGAGTTTTTTTTTAAACTCTTCCTCTTCTAAAATATATTCCGGACTTTCGTTGGTTTTATCTAAATAAGGGGCCGCTTTGGCATATTCCAATACTACCTTACGGTGCTTAACAGTATTTAAAAACAAGTTGTTGATTGTAGTGAATAAATAGGTCTTTGCTTTTGTGAAGTCTATTTTCGAGCAATTTTCCCATATTTTGGAAAACGCATCCTGAACAAAATCCAAAGCGCCATCTTTATCGCCACATTTATAGTAGGCAAAATTACTTGCTGATTGAATATGCTCTAGGTAAAAATTATTGAAATAAGTTTCTTCACAAAGTTTATTCGTATCCATTTATATAGGTGTTTTGAGGCTTTTAAATAAAAGTTCCACAAAAGTAGGGTAAAATTATTTTAAGTTGTCTTAAAGGTGTAAGATAATAAAAACACTATTATTTTGAAAAAACATAACCCTCATAAAATTATAAAAATCATCATAATCATCGTTTTAACTTTGTCTATTTTAGCCATTATATCCCTTAATATTGAAATGATTTTTAAAAATTAGGTAGGGTAAAATAAAACGGAGTTGTCTTACTCAAACAAAGGCGAAAAAGTCGCAATTAAAAGAAAAAATTTAAACCCAAAAATTTACAATCATGAAAAATTTAAAATTAATTACCAGCTTAGTCTTAACAGCATTATTAACTTTTACATCGTGCCAAGACGAAATTGATAATGAGAACGGACAAAACCCAAACACCAATAATTCAAACTCCCAAACAGCCAACAACTTACAGCGCACTTCTATGTACGATGGCAGTTTTGACGACTTTTTGGATGGCGCATCCTGTTCATCCATATTACTACCGGTTGTTGCAACGGTAAATGGCACGCAAGTGAGCATTATAACCCAATCCGATTACCAAACTGTTTTAAATATTTTGGGACAATTTACCAATGATAATGATACAGTTACCCTTAAATTCCCACTTCGTGTTAGATTGAGTAATTATACCGAAGTTTCAGTTGCAAACCAAGGCGAATACAATGCTATTATAAGTGCTTGCGAAGCTCTTGAATCTGTAGGAAAAGATGCTATTTCTTGTATAGATATAGACTACCCAATCACTATTTTAACCTATAGTTTGAATTTTGAGCAAACAGGAAGTGTGGTTATTCAATCGGAGCAACAACTTTACGGCTATATGAATAATTTAAGCAATACTGAATTGTTTGCAATAAACTACCCTATAACCGCTAAACTGTCCAATAATACCTCGGTGACCCTTACGGGCGATTTGGATCTACAAACCAGCATTAATGATTGTTTAGGTATTGAAAATGCCGAAGCTGAAGCAGAAAACCAGGCAAACAATTTAGAAACCATTCTAGTTAATGGAGTGTTTAAAGTAAACTCTTTTGTGAATGCTGGCATAAATACCGCAAACAACTATGCCGATTATACTATTGATTTTGCAAATAACCTATCAATTGTAGCAAAAAATACTGCAAATGCTACGGCACAAGATATTCAAGGTACTTACAAAGTAACCTCAGAGACCGAAGTATTTTTAAACTTAACCTTTGCAGGAAACGCCACATTTAATTTATTGAACAATAACTGGCAAGTAACCAGTTTTAGCAATACTTCAATTTCATTAAAAAGCACCACAAATGCAGCGGTTACACTAGTATTGTCCCAAATTTAGTATCTACTTGATTTTTTGGTTGGTTGCCATTTTGTTATGGTGAAGCAGCTGCTGGGAAACTGGCAGCTGCTTATTTTAAAAAAAATATTATGAAACGAGCATGTTAAAAGCATTATCGCCCAACGAAATGATTAATAGCGAACAGTCCCAATAGTTATCGGGATGACAATAAAAAAACAATAAATATAAACAGATGAAAAAAATAATGACAATACTTGTGGTTTTTGGTTTATTCGTGTCTTGCTCAAAGGAAGATACTGCCGATGGAAATAATGGTGACAGTGCTAACATTAAATTAGCTAATCAAAAAAATACTGGAAGTTCTTCCAATGATTTGTTGTCAGATATTACTTTTAAAAGCATGGTAATTGAATTGGTTTATGTGGAAGGTTTTGAACCTGCCCAAACAAGTATCAATAACTTTGTCAATTTTGTAAATGCCAGAATCTTTAAACCCAATGGCATTACCGTTGTTAAACGAGCCATTGTTTCTCCAGGAACTGCACCTTATTCCAATCAGGAAATTATAGATATAGAAGATAAAAACCGTACTAAATACAACACAAATAGTCAAATAGCCGTTTGGGCTTTTTTTGCCGATGGCGCATCTGAAGGCAATACCAATTCTGCCACAATTCTAGGAACCGCTTACAGAAACACCTCGTTTGTAATCTACGAAGCGACCCTTCGAGATTTAAGCAATAGCCCGTTTGAACCCAACCGAGCCGTTTTGGAAACTACTGTTATAACCCATGAATTTGGCCATATTTTAGGACTCACAAATTTAGGCACTACTATGGTAACAAACCATGAAGACACCGCACATGCCAAACATTGCAATGTAGAAAGTTGCCTTATGTATTGGGCTGCCGAAAGTGGCTCTGGACTAGACAACTTAATTGGTGCGAATGCTGCACCTCAGTTGGATGCGCAATGCATTGCCGATTTACAGGCGAATGGCGGTAAATAAAATAATCTGAAGGAGCAAAGATTTACCTGACGTGGATTTTTATGGCACAATTGAAAACATTTTTATTAAGAATGGGGTAGGGTAAAATGCTTTTAGGCTGTCTTACTATTGAAAGCTCCCATAGAGCATATTAATAATCTTAAAATCTAAAGTTATGAAATGAGCATGACCGAAAATTGGTCGCAAACACCAATGATGATATGCGAATTACATATGACTCCCGATAGTTATCGGGATAAAAAACAATAAATATCAACAATATATGAAACTGATTAAAACATTAGGATTTATTCTAGCCGTAGGAGTCTCATTTTTATCAAATGCACAAGAATCTGAAAACTCGAATAAAAAAGTAATTGATAAGGAATCCTATTATCAAAAAAGAGCACTTGAAGACGCTCAATATGAACAACAATTCAAAGCAGAATCAAAAGCTGAAGAAGAAACATTTTGGAAAGACCAAAAAGCGTATGAAAATAATTTAAAGCAAGAAGACCGAAAAGCCTACAAAGCGTATATGCAAGGTAAAAAAGATGCTTATGCAAACCATTATGAGCATTGTAATAATCATTGCCATCATAACGACTACTATTACCACCATGCTTCATTTTATTATTATAGATATGATGGCTATTATTATGAAAGATATCCTAGAAACAGAAATACTATAAGTACAAATGTTAGGGTTAGCACTCCAAGTGTAAGATTAGGATTGTTTTAATTAGTAAATCTTTAAAAAAAACAGGCTGTTTCAAATGAAACAGCCTGTTTTTTTTAAATTAACTCTTCACTATTATTTTCAATCTGTTTTAAACGTAAGACACTAAAATCTAGACGCATCTCTTTACATAAAGGTTCACAAATTTATACAATCACAGCAAATAACATTACACCTTCTATTGGTTATTGGTTATTGTTTCAAATTTATCACTTCACTAAATTTAACAGTAAAATAATAAATTTCAAGAAACTATTTGTATATTTACCTTACTGCCCTTTAACTAGCTAGACTTACAACAGTGCGTTAAACCCCACAAGGGAACAAACACTATTTTTTGCATTTAATAAATAGTTAGCAAGTATAATGCTAACCTTATAACTATAATTTAAAACCAAACAATATGAAAAAAAATTACCTTTTATTACTAGTAAGTCTTTTCACAATAACATTATTTAGTCAAACAAAACTATATAATTATCTTGATGAAGATTGGACAGGATCAGCATGGGAAAATAGTCGTAAAACCGATTATATCTATAACCCAAATAACAGATTGTCTGAAAGTATAGATTATTTTTGGGATACTAGTACAATACCTGAAGGATGGATTGAAAGCTCTAAGCAATTATTTAACGTATACGATGGTAATGGTAACTTGACAGAACAAGTTCAACAATCTTGGAACGGCTCTCAATGGATTAATAAATTTAAGGAAGTGAAAATATACAATGGCAACAATAATCCAACCCAATTAACATATTACGACTGGAATGGGAGCAATTGGATTGAAGATTCTATGACTACAGTTACTTATCTATCGGCAACTATGATAGATGAAGTTTTTGATTTTGCTTGGAATGGAGGAACTTGGGTAGATGATGAAAGGTATAGTTATAATTACATAAGCAACAAATTAACCGATGTTATAAATGAAACTTGGGATGGTGCCCAATGGAATAACGGAGAGAAAACTATTTACACCTATTATGGTAATGGTAAAATCAATGAAGTCTCCTATCAAGATTGGGTTGGGGCCCAATGGGTTGATAATGATAAATTTACCTATGTATTAGATAACAATTTTAATAGAACTTCTGAAACATATTTCGATTTTTCAACTGGTTCTAATCAAGATTTAATTGAATATACTTATGACCCAGCATTATTATTATCAAGTTTTACGCACCCTTTTAATAACGATACTTTTATATATAACCTTAAATCCGCAAGCGATTAATTTGCTATTTTAAACATTTATTTTATGTGGTAAAAGTAATCTTTTCGGATAA
>NZ_JBFVFE010000059.1:0-24025 GCF_052728615.1 Mariniflexile sp.
ATTTCGCAAATCCATAAATAATATATTTATCATAAAGATAATAAATTTCTACAACATTCTAAAACATAACCATTTTTTAAAACTTAAGCTTTGTTTCTTTGCGCCTTTGCGTCTTTGCGAGCCAAAAAATCAATCAGTCCATCAACTTCTCCTGCAACTCCATCCAACGCATTTCCTTAGTCTCCAAAGCGTCAATAATGTTCTGTAACTCTTTTGATAGTTTGTTTATGGCATCCGGCGATAAATCGGGGTTGTTGAATTTTGCTTCCAATTCCTTTTTGTCAAATGCTAAGGAATTCAGCTTGCTCTCAATATTTTTCAGCTCTTTTTCCTCGTTGTACGTCAATTTATTGTCTTCCGTTTTTTTCCAAGCTTTTTTATCTTTCTTGTCCTCAGTATTTGAAATAACCGGTTGACTATCTTCATAAACCCTATAATCGGTATAATTTCCAGGGAAATCCTCTATCTCGCCTTCACCTTTAAATACAAAAAGATGGTCGATCACTTTATCCATAAAATAACGGTCGTGAGATACTACAATCACACATCCTGGAAAATCCAACAAGAAACTTTCCAACACGTTTAAGGTAACGATATCCAAATCGTTTGTAGGTTCATCCAGAATCAAAAAATTAGGGTTTTGGATTAAAACCGTACATAAATACAAGCGTTTACGTTCGCCCCCACTTAGTTTTTCAACAAAATCGTACTGCTTTTTTCTGCTGAATAAAAATCGTTCCAACAGTTGTTGTGCGCTTATTTGTTTTCCTTTTTTCAGTGGAATATAATCACCAAATTCCCGAATGACATCGATAACCTTTTGTTCCGGTTTTATAGCAATACCGTTTTGGGTGTAATAGCCAAATTTTACGGTTTCACCCAAAATAACTTTCCCAGAATCTGGTTTGGTGGTTTGCGTTAAAAGGTTTAAAAAAGTGGTTTTTCCAGTACCATTTTTTCCAATGATACCAACACGTTCGCCGTTTTTAAAAAGGTATTCAAAACCATTGAGAATCACTTTATCTTTAAAGGATTTATATACTTTATGAAACTCTGCCACCTTACTGCCCAAACGTTCCATGTTGAGTTCCAGTTGCACTTCATGGTCGTTTCTGCGTTGACTGGCGCGGTGTTTTATATCATGGAAATCGTCTATCCGCGATTTCGATTTGGTAGTTCGTGCTTTGGGTTGGCGACGCATCCATTCCAACTCCTTTTTAAAAAGTTGTTTGGCTTTACCGGTTTCCGTAGCTTCTTGTTCAATTCGGGCTTCGCGTTTTTCAAGATAATACGAGTAGTTCCCTTTGTAACTGTAAAGTTGGCCTTCGTCCAATTCAATAATTTCATTACAAACACGCTCTAAAAAATAACGGTCGTGCGTTACCATAAAAAGCGTGATGTTTTCTTTGGCAAAAAAGGTTTCCAACCATTCAATCATTTCCAGATCCAAGTGGTTGGTGGGCTCATCCAATACTAATAAATCGGGTTTATTTATAAGCGCGTTTGCTAATGATAAACGTTTTTTTTGTCCGCCAGAAAGCGAACTAACTTTCATGCTTAAGTCTTCCAATTTTAGTTTGAAAAGTATCTGTTTGTATTGCGTTTCAAAATCCCAGGCTTGAAACTGCTCCATCTGCTCGAACGCTTTTTGGTACGCATCAGAATCTTCAGGATTTAAAAGTGCATGTTCGTAATTTTGTATCACTTTTAAAATAGGATTATCACTGGCAAAAATGGTTTCTTCAACCGTTAAATTTTTATCCAATTTAGGGTTTTGCGATAAAAACGATACTTTAATATCCTTTCGGTAAACAACATTGCCAGTATCGGCTTCATCATCCCCGGAAATAATATTTAAAATAGAGGTTTTCCCCGTTCCGTTTTTGGCAACAAAGGCAATTTTTTGGTCTTTATGGACGCTAAATGATAGGTTTTCGAAAAGTGTGAGCTCTCCGTAAGACTTCGATATGTTTTCAACAGTTAAATAATTCAAAAGCTTATTTTTTTGCAAATAAAGGATAAAAAACCAAAAATTACGTTATAAGTTTCATTGTTCATAATGAAAAGTTATATTTGTGATAAATCAATGCCCCCTATGATGAAACAAAATTTTTGGTTTATTTGTTTAGCAATCAGTGTTTTATGTTCTTCGTGTATTACCAATAAAGATGTTGTTTATTTACAGGACAAAGGTACCATAACAAATGATTCTTTGTTGCTTAAGGAATTATCAAAACCTTATAGAGTTCAGGTCAATGATATTTTAAGTATCAAGGTAAAGGCCTTGGATAATGAACTTACGGCTATTTTTAATCCGGTTGAAGGGACGGGCGTTAATAGCAATCAAGGGCAATCTGCCTTATATTTTAATGGGTTTACTATCGATTTACATGGCAACATCAAATTCCCGATTCTAGGCGAAATAAACGTTTTGGGTTTCACCATAAATGAAATAGAAGAGAAAGTTAAAGATGAATTATTGACAAAATATTTTAAGGAAACCGCCGAAATTTTTGTCACGGTTAAATTGGCGGGGTTAAGATATACCACCATAGGTGAAGTTGGCACCGGCGTACAGACCCTTTTTCAAGACCGTGTAAATATTCTTGAGGCTTTGGCAAATGCGGGTGATATTAATCAGACAGGTGATAGAAGGGATGTTTTGGTGATACGGCAATATCCCGACGGACAAAAAATACATCATATCGATTTAACGGATATTGCAGCAATGCAATCGCCCTACTATTATATTCAACCCAACGATATTATTTTGGTAAAACCATTAAAACGTAAAGCATTGGGGGCAGGCCAAACGGGAATCCAGAACATTACCACCATAGCCTCCATACTTTCGGTGTTGGTATCCACCTATTTTTTAACTCGAAATCTTTAAAAATTAATTATGGTTGAAGAATTTGAAGTTTCAGAATCCAACGGAGCAAGTTTCGACATCAAAAAGTTTTTATTTAGGGCTTTAAGTTATTGGAAGTTTTTTGTGTTGTTATTGGCCGTTGGTATTTTTTACGTGTATCAAAAAAACATTCGGGAAGAGTTCTCCTATCAATTGGGAACTAAAATTTCCATTGAAGATGATAGCAACCCTTTATTCACATCCAACGCCAGCTTAACATTTAATTGGGGCGGTGTCACCTCAAAGGTGCAGACCATGATTGTGACGCTTAAATCGCGTTCGCACCATGAAAAAGTGGTAGACCGATTGGAATTTTATAAAAGCTACTTACAGCAAGGGCGTTTTAGAAAACAGGATATTTATAAAGCAGCCCCTTTTAGGTTCAGCCACGATTATAACTTTCCACAACTTATAAATATTCCCATTCAAATTACCTTTTTAGATGAAGGTTCTTATGAAATGGAAGTAGAATTTTCAAATCCGAGAGTTCAAGCACAAAACTACATAACCAAAGACATATCCACTATAGATGTACCTGTTGGTGTTTTTAAGCAACAGTTTAAAGTGGGCGATTCCATTAACCTACCATTTTTAAAAGGTGTTATTAAGCTTGCTGAAAACAGAAAACCAACTATTGGAGAACCACTATTTGTGGAGTTCAGTAATTTTGATGGTACTGTTGCCAGTTATCAAGCCAGAACATCCGTAGGAAATACAGCGAATTCGCCCATATTGGATATTGCACTTATAGATAAAAATACGGAGAAAATAGTCGATTATTTAAATGGTATTGTTGCTGTTTTAAGTGAAGATCAACTGAATAGAAAAAACCAATACGCTACCAATGCCATAGGCTTTATAGATGAACAAATAGCGAGGGTTAGAGGTGAGTTAACCGATAATGCGGAGGCTTTAAACGATTACAGAAAGAAGAATAAAATTTATAGTCTTGATGGCGAAAGTGGACAGCTTAATGAAAAATTCACCAAATTTGATGCCGAGAAAGAGGCAATTAGCAGGCAGTTGAATTATTATTCGAATCTTAAAAATTACCTGTTAACCAGTAGCTCGTTTACCGAAATACCAGCACCATCCGTTGCAGGGATTAATGATGCCAATATTTTGGGCAATGTTTCCAAAATAAACGATTTGTCCGTTCAAAAATCGAAATTGCAATATTCCGTGCGGAGTGATGCCAGTGTTTTTAATGATTTAAACCGACAAATTGAAGGTTTGAAAAATGTGCTTTTAGAAAACATAAGCTCGGTAACCAATGGCTTAAAAAGAGAATTGGGCACAGTGAATTCCAATTTAAGCAGTGTAGAATCCCAATTTAGTAAACTGCCAGAAGACCAACAGAAATTAATAACAATAAAACGTCAATACGCCTTAAGTGAGCAGACCTACAATGTGTTTTTGGCAAAACGCGGGGAAGCAGAAATCATCAAAGCGTCCAATGTATCCGATATTTGGGTGATCGATCCCGCAAAAAACACAGGTGCTACCGTTTTGGGTAGAAATTTGAATATCCGTTATGTATTTGTATTATTTGTAGCATTGCTCCTTCCCTTGTTGCTTGCCTT
Source organism: Mariniflexile sp. (assembly GCF_052728615.1). Taxonomy (NCBI): domain Bacteria; kingdom Pseudomonadati; phylum Bacteroidota; class Flavobacteriia; order Flavobacteriales; family Flavobacteriaceae; genus Mariniflexile; species Mariniflexile sp. Next base: position 4,495 of record NZ_JBFVFE010000059.1, read on the forward strand.
TATTTTAACGTTTTTGGACAACAATATCCATAGCCCGATGGATGTGGAGCAATTATCGTCCATTCCCATTTTAGGTGTTGTGGGCAAAAATAAATTGGATAATAATTTGGTGGTGCATAGAAAACCAAAATCGGCAGTGGCCGAAGCATTTCGAGCCATTCGTACCAATTTACAATACTTTTACAAGTCCCAAGATTTAGAAGGCGCAAAAACCCTATTGGTAACATCGTCTGTGAGTGGGGAGGGAAAAACATTTTGTTCCATTAATGTAGCCACCGTTTTTGCGTTAAGTGGCAAAAAAACCATTTTGTTGGGGTTGGATTTAAGAAAGCCCAAGATATTTGGTGATTTTAATATTAAGAATGATATAGGCGTTGTTAATTATTTAATAGGAGAAGCCTCTTTAGAAAAGGTTATACAGCATACTGATATAGAACATTTGGACCTTATTACATCAGGACCCATTCCCCCGAACCCTTCGGAATTGTTGATAAATGACAAACTAACTGAACTTATAACGAGTTTAAAGTCCAAATACGAGTACATCGTTTTAGATACACCGCCGGTTGGTTTGGTCGCTGATGCTTTAGAACTGTTGGAGCATGTTGATGCTACTTTATACGTGGTGAGACAAGATTACACGAAAAAAGGCATGCTTAATTTTATAAACGAAAAGTATAAAACCAAGCAGATAAAAAACATCAGTTTAGTATATAATGGATACGACCAAAAAGCAAAATATGGTTACGGTTATGGCTATGGGTACGGTTACGGTTATGGCTACGGCAATTACGCGAATGGATACCATGATGATGGAAACACCAATAAAGGATTTATAAGTAAACTAAAAAGTATATTTAAAGTTAATTAACAAATTCAGCCGATTGAAAATGCCATTGGAAACCAAAATATACCAAAAGGAAAATAATCTAAAATTTGGTAAGCTATTAAAAGCGAGTGCCAAAGATTTATTTGGTTCACATTTTTTGGCAAAACAATTGGCAACCCGGGATATTACATCGCAATACCGGCAATCCTATTTAGGTATTATTTGGGCATTTATTACGCCCATTACCTCTGCCTTTGTTTGGATTTTTTTAAACGCAACAGGTACCGTAAATATTTCCGATACAGGCATGCCATATCCTGTTTACGTGTTTTCAGGAACATTGATTTGGTCTATTATTACAGAGGCTATTTACTCACCTGCAAGCAATACCAAAGCAGCAAGAGGTATCATGTCAAAAATAAATTTTCCAAAAGAAGCTTTAGTTTTATCAGGCATATATAAACTTCTTTTTAATAGTTCTGTGAAAATAGGGCTTTTGGTCATTTTAATTTTTGCATTCGGTGTAGGTTTTCATTGGTCACTGTTGTTGTTACCTTTTGCTATCCTTGCAGCAGTATTGTTTGGCACTACTTTAGGGCTGTTTTTTACGCCTCTTTCATTAATTTATAACGATATTTCTAAAATCATCAGCATGGGTTTAAGTTTTTTAATGTATGCAACCCCAGTGGTTTATGCCATTCCCAAGGATGGTATTATGAAAACGCTTATGGAAATAAATCCGTTTACGCCATTAGTATTAACAGCACGAGACCTTGCCATAGGAAACATGCCAGAATATTTAGGGTATTTCAGTTGGATTTTTATAATTAGTCTTTGTCTGTTTTTTATTGGTTTACTGTTTTACAGAGTCTCCATTCCCATCATTGTTGAACGTTTAAGCTCTTAAGATGACAGATAACGACGTATTAATAAGAGTAGAAGGAGTATCCAAAAAATTCTGTAAAGATTTAAAAACAAGTCTGTGGTATGGTGTGCTAGATTTGGTTTCCAATATCCGAGGTAATAAAAATGACAGATTGTTGCGGGACCAAGAATTTTGGGCTGTAAAGGATATTAATTTTGAATTGCGCCGTGGCGAATGTTTGGGGTTAATAGGGCATAACGGTGCAGGAAAATCTACATTACTTAAGATATTAAACGGTTTAATTAACCCCGATGCTGGAAAAGTAACCATAAAAGGCAGGGTTGGTGCGCTTATTGAACTGGGTGCTGGTTTTGATCCCATTTTAAGCGGACGTGAAAATATTTACAACAATGGTGCGGTTTTAGGTTTTACTAAAAAGGAAATTGAAGCCAAAGTTGAGGAAATTATAGATTTTGCTGAAATCCGTGAATTTATAGATATGCCCGTCCAGAATTACAGTTCTGGTATGAAAGTACGTTTGGGCTTTGCCGTGGCAGCACAAATGGAACCCGATGTGCTGATTATTGATGAGGTGTTGGCGGTGGGGGATTTAGGATTTGTTTTAAAGTGTTTTAAAACTATTGATGCTATTTTGCCTAATACAGCCGTTATATTTGTATCACATAGCATGCCGATGGTGTCAAGAATTTGTAACCAGATTGTTTTAATGGAAAAGGGACATGCAAATTATCATGGAACTAATATAAGTAAGGCTATTGACTTATATTATGATGAATTTATTACTAATGAAGACTCCAATGTGGTTTTTACTGATGATAAAATTGATTTATTGGAAGCTACTATAGAGGGTTATTCAAAATTAAACAATGTCTATAAAATTAAATGGGGTGATACTATCATTTTAAAATTTAAAATTAGAGTAAAAAAATTATTCAAAATACCTTATGTTTCTCTAGCAGTTTATGATAAGGAGCAAAGAGGTGTTGCAGAGGTATTTCCAACAGGTCAGAATACTAAACTGGAAATGAATTCAAACGAAATTACTTATACTATTGAAATAAAGAATATATATATGTCAAAAGGTATTTACAATTTCACGTTTACAGCTTCAGAAAGCTTGAACACTGATATTTATTTTAAAATCCATAAAGCAATAACTATACAGGTAGAAGAAGAAAAGCAAATATGGGCACCATTCTTATTGGATTCCAATTTTATTGAATTAAAAAATTAAGACTTAAACATAAATTTAGGACACGTTTTTTATATAATAATGACATTAATAGAATAAATAAAATGAATTTTTTATCAAAAGAAGAATACGTAAGTTATGTAAACAGTTTACTGGAAGATGGGCATTGGACAAAGGATACCATTAGTAACAGATGGGATTACCATTATAGAGCCATTGAGTTAATAAGAGCAACGAAAGTGAGCAACTCAAAAAAAATATTAGAAATGGGAACGATGGGTATTTCTTGTGTTAAAGATAGTGATACCATAGATTATGATGAACGTTGGGACTTTAATGGGAAAAATCCAACTTATCTTCATGATGCTAGGCAGATACCTTGGCCAATTGAAAATAAAAAATATGATGTTTTTGTCGCTTTGCGTGTTTTTCAACATTTAGTGCCCACTCAATCAGAAGCCATTAAAGAAGCTTTTAGAATCGCAAAAAAGGTATTGATGGTTATACCAGAGGATTACGATAATCCTATTTTACCGAATGCCAAAGGAATTACCTATGAAGATTCGGTAGGTATTCTAGACGGAATACACCCTAATGTTTATATACCAATGGCTTTTGGTAGTTTGTTTTTTTGGGATACAGAAAACCCCTCGTGTCTTAACATTAAGTCAGTTATGAAGGATATTAAGCTTTTTACCATTGAAACAACTAAAAACACCATCCCTGTTTCCAAAAAAAACAATATAAAAGTAACTGCTAAGAAATTGATAAAAAAGGTTTATAAGAAATTGAAAAGATGACGATTAAAGGTTCTTTAAAAAGAATATATGAGTTTTTTCTTTTAAAGAAAGATACTGTGCTTATCGAAAAAGATGAAACAAAACCGAATTACTCATGTGGAAAAATTTTGGAATTTATAGGGCCTTCTGGTGTTGGTAAAACAACGCTTTTCAACTTAACCAAAGATAAACTTTGTTCTAAGTGGCATAATTTAGCAGTAATTCATCCTCATAAAATAAACAATGCAGATGAAAAGCTTATCAATATACATTGGGATATTCTAAAAAAAAAGTTTAACTATATTGAGTTTTTAAAATCCGAAAGTTTCATAAAGCTAAAGTTAAATGATTATTTCAACCAAGTGTTATTGAATAACATCAAACTCATGTCAATAAAAAGTGAGTCGGGTTTTTTTTTAGAGGAAGGAATTTGTCATAATTTTTCTGAAGAATTAATTACTTTAAATGATGAAGACCTCATTTATATTCTGAAAAATAGATGTTTAATTTATATTTTGTCTAGAGAATCCATGAATGTAGTAGGCCAAATAAAAAAAAGAATCAATGAGGGTGGGCATACTGTTCATCACCATAAAGGATTAAATGATATTCAATTAAATACTTTAACAAAAGATTCGATACACATTTTCAATAAATTTTTAGAGCGCATTAAGAAGTTTAGTATCCCCGTTTGTAAATTATATCTTGAAGATGGATTAGAGGAAAATTTTAAAAAAATTATCGATTTTGAAAGGTCTCTTTTTAAGGACGAATTAATTTAGTGTTACCAACCCAGATGATAAACGTTACCAAAACATTTTTACCGTCACAAGAAGAATATCAAGCCATTTTAAAGACAGCTTGGGATTCTGGTTGGATAACTAACCGTGGTGTTTTGGTGCTAGAGTTGGAAAAAAAAATAAAAAATTATTTAGGAGTAGCTCATTTAATAGCCACTACAAATGGTACTTTGCCATTGCAAATAGCTATAAAAGCTTTAAAACTAAAAGGTGAAATTATTACCACACCCTTTAGTTATGTTGCAAGTACAGCTAGCATCATATGGGAAAATTGCAATCCTGTATTTGTGGATATTCATCCAGAATATTTGACTATTGATGAAACTAAAATTGAATCAGCCATAACGCCAAAAACAACGGCTATTTTAGCAACACATGTTTTTGGAAACCCATGTCATGTGGAAGCTATTGAAGCCCTTGCAAAAAAACACCAACTAAAAGTTATCTATGATGGGGCACATGCTTTTGGCGTAACATATAATGGGCAATCAATTTTTAATTATGGTAATGTAAGCACCTGTAGTTTTCATTCTACTAAATTATTTCATACTGCGGAAGGTGGCGCCATGTTTTGTAATGATGAAGCTGTATTTAACAAACTTTTTTTCGCACATAATTTTGGTCATGATGGGCCATTGGATTTTTTTGGGTTAGGGATTAATGCCAAAATGAGCGAAATGCAGGCCGCTATGGGTTTGGCAATGTTGCCGTATATGGACACCATACTAAACGAAAGAAAAAAGGTAATAGATTTTTACAATACCCACTTAGATTTTTCAAAGTTACAATCAATAAAAATTAGAGAAAACACCCGTTGGAATTATAGCTACTATCCTTTAATATTTCAGAGTGAAGAAAAATTATTGCAAATAGAAAAAGTGCTTAATGACTATCAAATAATACCGAGACGCTATTTTCACCCCTCTTTAAATACCATCAAATATGTAAAAGGGAAAAAAATGCCGATTTCAGAAAGTATTGCTTCAAGAATATTATGTTTACCTTTATTTGTTGGTCTTCACCAAACAGATTTAGAAAAAATAATCGCCATAATAAATAAGGAACTATGTTAATAATAGGCGCCAAGGGTTTTGCAAAGGAAGTTTTAGAAATTGTTCATCAACTAAATCAATTAGAGAATTTGGTTTTTTATGATGATGTTAATGTAGATATGCCCGAAAAGTTATTTAATAAATTTCCAGTTTTAAAATCCTTTGAACAAGCTGAGGTTTATTTTAAAACTAAAGATTCTCGGTTTAGTATAGGAATTGGAAATCCTTTTTTAAGAAAAAAAATATATGATAAATTCAATTTGATTGGAGGCGTTTTTACATCTACAGTTAGTCCGTTTGCTAGTATAGGGAGTTATGATGTTGAAATTGGTGTTGGAAGCAATATTCTATCAAATAGTGTTTTTTCAAACAGTATTAAAATTGGAAAGGGGTGTATTGTTTATTATAATTCAATTATAACACATGATTGCCAAATTGGAGATTTTGTTGAAATTTCTCCAAGTGTTACTTTGTTAGGCAGATCAACTATTGGTGATTTTTCTCAAGTTGGCTCTAATGCTACAATTCTGCCAGACCTAAAAATTGGTAAAAATGTAATTATCGGTGCTGGTTCAGTTGTTACTAAAAACATTCCAGATAATTCGATGGTGGTTGGAGTTCCCGCTAAAATTATTAAAGAATTAAAACCTTTGAATTTTTGAAATGGAAAAACTGCCATTAGTTAGTGTAGTAATGATTACTTATGGTCATGAAAAATTTATTGAAGAAGCAGTAAATAGTGTTTTGATGCAGGAATGTGATTTCCATATAGAATTAATTCTTGCAAATGATGCTTCTCCAGACAAGACAGATTCTGTTATTCAACATATTTTAAAATCTCATCCACGAGCATCCAGTATCCATTATTTTAAACATGTGCATAATATAGGTATGATGCCTAATTTTATATTTGCATTACAGCAAACTAAATCTAAATACATTGCGCTATGTGAGGGCGACGACTATTGGACATACCCATTAAAACTTCAAAAGCAGGTTGATTTTTTAGAGAGTAACGAGAAATTTTCTGGATGTTTTCATAATACTATGCTTCTTGATGAAAGGGAAATAAATCTAAGTTTAAAGCCGTGGCGAGTTTATAATAAAGACGTTTTTACTCTAGAGGATACTATATCAACAACAGCCTTGTTTCATACAAGTTCTTTTATGTTTAGAAACATAAACTTGAAAATACCAGAATGGTTTAAAAAAGTTCAAAGTGGTGATATGGCCTTGTTTTCATTACTAGCTTCTAAAGGTTTGTTATACAGAATAAATGAATTTATGAGTGTTTACAGGAAAAATGAAGCTGGTATTACAAACTTTATTAAAATTAAAGAATATCATGAAAATAGAATAAAATTAAATTTATATTTTAAGAATAGTTTTGGTGTGAGTAATCATAAAAAAATAGATGAAGTGATAAAATATCATACTTCTGAATTATCTAAAGTAAAAAGTGGTTTTTTTTACAAACTAAAATCACTAATTAAGTTTTAAGTATGCCAAAAAATCAATTTATCAACATAGAATTAACAACAGAATCGTTAGATAGGTATTATATTCGCAAATCTATATTTGATGCTTTAAAATCAACATTACATGAGTTTTCAGGATTGCTTTTAGATATAGGTTGTGGTAAAATGCCATATAAAAACTATATACTAAAAAACAGTATGGTAGATTCATATGTTGGTTTAGATATTGATGCAGCTCTAAATTATGATAATGATGTGAAACCAGATTTTACTTGGAACGGAAAAGTAATGCCTTTTGAAAACGATAGCTTTGATTGTGCTTTTGGTACCGAAGTATTGGAACATTGTCCAGAACCAGATGTGGTTTTGAAAGAAGTTTTTAGAGTTTTAAAACCAGAAGGGGTTTTCTTTTTTACAGTGCCTTTTTTGTGGAATTTACATGAAGTGCCTAATGACGAGTATAGATACACACCTTATGCTTTAGAACGACACTTAAGAAACAGTGGGTTTGAAGATATTGAAATAAAAGCAACAGGTGGATGGCATGCTTCGATGGCTCAAATGTTGGGGTTGTGGGTTAGAAGAAGCCCGATGACTGAAAGGAAAAGAAAATATTTGTCAGTAGCTTTAAAGCCCATTATTAGTTTTTTAATAAAAAAGGATCAAAGTAGTCAAATTTCTTTCAAAGAAGGACAAATGATTACTGGACTATATGGAACCGCAAAAAAATGAATATCAAAAAAATGAATATAGCTATATTTTCACCTAACCAAAATCCGTATTCAGAAACATTTATTCAGGCTCATAAAAATTATTTAAAAGGGAATATATTTTATTATTTTGGAAGTGGTAGTCAAATTCAACTTGAAGGTCAAGAACGATTGATGCCACTATTACGCTATAAAATTTTAAGGGTATTTGCTAAGCTTTTTAGAAAGCCAAGTGCTTATTTATGGCAAGAACGGATATTGTATAGTTTAAAAGTCAATAATATTGATGCCATTTTGGTAGAGTATGGTAACCACGCACATCATTTATTACCAATATTAAAAGCACTCCAAAAGTCAATTGTTGTCCATTTTCATGGGTATGATGCTAGTCATAGAGATGTTATATCGAGATGTAACAATTATGAAGATGTCTTTAATGTTGCAACTTATATAGTAGCTGTATCTAAAGTGATGAATGATAATCTTTTAAAAATGGGTTGCCCAAAAGGGAAATTAGTGTATAATGTGTATGGTCCACAACCTGAATTCCATGAGGTACATCCTATATTTAACAAAAAGCAGTTTATTGGTATTGGTCGTTTTACAGACAAAAAAGCACCATATTATACCATATTGGCATTTAATCAGGTTTTATCAAAACACCCAGATGCCACGTTATTAATGGCAGGGGATGGAGATTTGCATAATATGTGTAAAAATTTAATCCGCCATTTCAAATTAGAAAAAAGCATCACGCTTTTAGGCATTATTAATCCTAAGCAGTTTAGGACTTTGTTAAGTGAATCTTTAGCTTTTGTGCAACATTCCATTACAGCAGAAAATGGCGATATGGAAGGGACTCCTTTGGCTGTTTTGGAAGCCAGTTGTGCCGGGGTGCCAGTGATAGCGACTAGTCATGCTGGGATTTCTGACGTTATTGTGCATAAAAAATCAGGCTTGCTATGTGACGAGCATGATGTGGATGCCATGGCAGAAAATATGCTTTGCCTATTGGATAATGTGAACTATGCAAAAGAATTAGGGCTATTTGGGAAAAAGCACATAGCGTCTAATTTTTCTATGGAAAGACATATAAAAAAACTTGACGAAATTTTACTTGAAGCGATTGAAAATAAATAGTATTTAATGATTACTTTAGTATATGACAAAATAGGTAGTTACAATTCAAATAGCCTGTATCGTTAACCCCTCCGCCTATCGGCATACCGAAAATTCGGCACAAGCTATCCCCTTAAAAAAGGGGAGGAATTAATAACATGCTTATATTTAGTAGCTTGAACTTGAAAATTAAATTTTTGTCATGTACTAAAAATGATCAAATACATTTTTATTTGATGAATTTCCTACTAGCGTTCGTTTGTAACGAATGCTATCAACAATAAATTATGTTATATGCCAATGCAACTAGATATAAGCTGAGATTCTTCTTTGACTGCAACCTTGCTATTTAGAAGCTTTAGCCGAAGAACCTCAAATTTTGATGACCTACTATTATTATGTAATAGGTTAAAAATGTCAACACATTGATATAATTTACTTAAAAAGTGTCAATCTATTGATGTTTTTGTGTATTTTTGTAAAAAAACAAGGTTGTGGAACAATTAGTTAGTCAATTTTACGAAAAATATGCCCTAGTACAAACCCAGCAAGTGCGTGGTTTTATGCATACCATTGATTGGGATAATCGGTTTATAGGCATAAAAGGTAGTCGTGGTGTTGGTAAAACCACACTTTTGTTACAATACATTCGATTGCATTTTGAACCTAACAAAAGCGTTTTGTACGTTAGTTTAGATCATTTGTATTTTCTTGAAAACACACTTTATGATTTAGTCAGCGACTTTTATAAAAAAGGAGGTTTGTTTATCGCTATTGATGAGGTGCATAAATACCCCAACTGGGCCATCGAAATAAAAAATATTTATGACGATATGCCTCGTTTGAAGTTGGTGTTTACGGGGTCGTCCTTATTGCATATACAGCAAGCCAAAGCCGATTTAAGTAGGCGTGTGGTGGTTTATAATATGCCAGGTTTGTCTCTTAGAGAGTATATTCAGTTTGAAACCCAGTTAAAACTGGAAAGTTATACGCTGAAAGCTATCATTGAGAATCCCATAGCTATCAGCATGGCTATTACACAAAAAGTAAAACCATTGCATTACTTTGATGACTATTTGAAGTTTGGTTATTACCCTTTTTATCTCGAAAATAAAAAATCATTTCATCAAAAATTAAGCGAAGTCATTCTTACGGTTTTAGAAGTCGATATTCCACAATATGCCTACATTCCTGCATCGCATGCCATATTGTTAAAAAAATTGTTAGCTGTAATTAGTAATTCAGTACCGTTTAAACCCAATATGAATTCTATTAGTGAGCGTACGGGAATTAGTCTTAATACCATGAAAAATTATCTTAAATTGTTAAATGATGCTCAACTTTTGGAGTTATTATATGTAGAAGAAAAAGGTATAAATAGTTTGGGGAAACCTGAAAAAATATTCTTAAATAACCCAAATTTAATGCATAACTTGAGCATGGATGCGAACAAAGGAACTATAAGAGAAACCTTTTTTTTAAATCAACTGCAATACCAACATCTTGTTTTTGCTTCATCAACTGTGGATTTTATGGTAGCTGGCAAGTATGAATTTGAATTAGGCGGAAAAAGTAAAAAACAGAAACAAACTAAAAGATTGCAAGATACTTATGTAGTAAAAGATGACATAGTAATAGGGACGGATTTTGCAATTCCCTTATGGTTGTTCGGATTTTTGTATTAAATTCGTTGACTCAAATTGCGGCTAAATAAAGCTGCTTTTTTTTGCTTTAATGAACTCAGTACATGATAAAAAATAGAATAACTAATATCCAACATTTTAATAATGAGGCCTCTTTTTGCAAAGGAAGTGCCTGTGCTGTTTTGATAGCTATCAGGGTTATTTCGGTATGCCGACAGGCGGAGGGGTCTTTTTGTTTTATTGAGTAATGTTTAAAGTATAATTAAAAGCATTTGTAAAAAAAGCTACAAGAGTCTTGCTGGCTTTAAGATAATGAAATTGTCGCTACACAGTCACCACCATTGAAACGATTGAAAATAAAAAGCTGTTTAATAACGGCATAAAGCACATGAATTATTAATTAATGAACCAGCCCTTAGTCTCTATAATCATCCCAACCTACAATCGGGCGCATCTTATAGGAGAAACGCTTGATAGTGTGTTGGCGCAAACGCACCAAAATTGGGAATGTATCGTGGTGGATGATGGCTCTACCGATAATACAGACACCGTTTTAAAGACCTATTGCCAAAAGGATTCAAGGTTTCAATACCATCACAGAAAGGATAGACAAAAAGGAGCAGAAGAATTACAAAATAAATTTTTTAAGACTTATGCAAAATAACCTATTTTCTGTTTTAGTTGCGAATTACAACAACGGTCATTTTTTTAAAGACTGTTATCAAAGTATCATATCTCAAACTTATGCTAATTGGGAAGTTATTATTGTTGATGACGCTTCTACTGATAATTCTGTACTTGCTATTACGAAATTAATACAAGATGATAAACGTTTTAAACTATTTCAAAATAAAGTAAATAAAGGATGTGGTTTTACCAAAAGGGAATGTGCTGCACAGGCGAATGGTGCTGTTTTAGGTTTTCTGGATCCAGATGACGCCCTAAAACCTCATGCTTTGGAATTCATGGTTGAAAAGCACAATAAATTTAAAAAAGCTGCTATCATCACTTCCAAATATGAGTTTGTCGATTTGGAGATGAATTTTATAAAGAATGGTAACCATGGAAGTAATATCCCTAAAGACAAATCATATTTAACATACGGTAAGGGTGCTATGACTCATTTTGCAAGCTTTAAAAATGAAGCATACCAGCAATCAGTAGGCATAAACTCTAAAATGAAACGAGCTGTAGATCAAGATTTGTATTACAAGATGGAAGAGCAAGGCACGCATGAATTTCTAGATGAGGTTTTGTATAGTTATAGAATCCACGATAATAGTATTTCCTGCAATGATAATTTATATAAAGCACAGTACTGGCATTTTTATGCTATTAATAAAGCTTATAAAAGAAGAAAGAGGCTAAAATCGAAAATAGATAATTTTTCAAAAGAATATATGGGTTTATACCAATCTAGATATTATTTTGCACGTTTTGAAAAATTGAAGTTTACAAAAAAGTTTAAAGCAAAATGTTATTTTTTAGGAAAAGCTTTTATTGCGAATCCATTGCATGACTTTGATATTAAACTTAAAAGTTTTTTATTGCTAATTGTTGGTAGAATATGAAATTAAATCTTGTTTCAATTATCGTTCCCTGTTACAATCAAGCCCAATATTTGGATGAAGCTTTGGAATCTGTTTTGAGCCAAACTTATGAAAATTGGGAATGTATTATAGTGGATGATGGGAGTCCTGATAACACAAATGAAATCGTACAAAAATGGGTTGAAAAAGAGGCTCGGTTTATTTATTTAAAAAAAGAAAATGGAGGGTTGAGCAGTGCTAGAAACGCAGGTATTTCTAAAGCCAATGGAGAATTTATTTTGCCATTGGATGCGGATGATAAAATAGGTGCTGATTATGTTACTTTGGCAATAGAGGCTTTTGAACTAGATACGTCTTTAAAAGTAGTTTATTGTCAAGCAAAAATGTTTGGAATTGAGGAATCTATAGTGGGCTTAAAGCCTTTTTCATTATATGATTTAAGTAAAAAAAACATGATTTTTTGTTCTGCGTTATATAGAAAAAAAGAATGGGAAATAGTTAAAGGTTATGATGACCGAATGATTTATGGACTTGAAGACTGGGAGTTTTGGATTGCAATACTAAAAAATGGAGGAGGCGTTAAATGTCTTGATTATTTAGGGTTTTATTACAGGATAAAACCGAATTCAATGCTGAAGGAATTAAATAAGAAAAGAGAAAATTTAATGCTTCAATATATAAGTGTTAAACATGCCGACTTTTTTGTAAAACATTTAGGTTCGTCAATAGAATTATATAATCATCTAGAAATAACCAAAAATATTTATAGAAGAAAAATAAAAAGTAAAAAATTTGCAATCGATGTTTTTTGCAATACTTTTTTTGGTTTTACAATTTTTAAAAAGTTATAAATGAAAAAAGCAGTTGTAATTATAGTTACATACAATGGAATGAAGTGGCTACAGGAATGTTTGGCAAGTGTTTATAATAGTTCTATTCCTGTTGAAGTTGTTGTAATTGATAATAATAGTTCTGATGAAACTGTTAATTTTATTAAAAGTACATTTCCTAATGTTATTTTATTTGAGCAAAATGAAAATTTAGGTTTTGGGAAAGCCAATAATATGGGGATGGTGTATGCGCTTAAACAAAATGCAGATTTTGTTTTTTTGCTAAATCAAGATGCTTTTATAAACGATACGACAATCGACAATCTTATAAAAACCTCCCTTTGCAATCCGGAATATGGAGTTTTAAGCCCTATTCAATTGGACTATTCAGGAAAACTTCTCGAATATTACTTTTTTAAGTTTATGTCAAATGATGTTACAAAATCTTTTTATTCCGATTTTGTAATAACAAATCCATTAAAAGAGATTTATGATATTGATTTTGTGCAAGCCGCAGCATGGCTTTTGCCTAAAAAAACACTTTTAGAAATTGGTGGGTTTGATCCTATTTTCTTTCATTATGGCGAAGATGATAATTATTGCTTTAGAGTTTTATATCATAATTTCAAAATAGGCGTAGTGCCTAATAGTTTCATTAGGCATGATAGTTATGAAAAACCACGTAGGAAAGAAAAACCCTTTTATGAAGATTATTTAAAAATATATATTTTAGCTATTTTGGTTAAATATTGTAATATCAACTTAGAATTTAACGATTTACAAATTAGAAAAGAAAAGAGAAAAATTTATAAAGCTATTTTAATTAATCTGGTTAATCTAAATTTTTCTATTTGTTTAGGTCTTTTAAAAAAATTAAAATCATTTAATTCCAGCATTATTAAAATAAGAACTAGCAGAAAAATAAATAAACAAATTGGATCAAATCATCTCCATGATTGATCCATTTCAAAAAAAATATTTTATTAATTGCTACAATTAAAAATTTTAATGAGAAATTCTTTATTGATAACAACGCCATATTTAGATAGGATAGGAGGTACAGAAATAGAAGCTGTAAACACGGCTGTTTATTTGTTTGATACAGGTTATTACAAAAAGGTTTCTGTCTTTACACCAAATAATTATGACGTGGCGCTGTTTAAAGATATTATTGGCAATAGGCCTATAAATTTTTTTAAATACCCAAAGGTTTTATTCAATAAGAACATTAAATTTATTGATAGGGTATTATTTAAAATAAGTGGTTTTAGTAATTTTTCTGAATATGTTTTTTGGAAATTTAAAAGCTTATTTTTTACTGCGTTTTTAATTTTAACATATCCTAAAAGCGTCTATTCTTTTTCTGTTTTAAAAGCACTATCCAGGAAAAAAAAAGCTATAGCAAAAATTACATTTTGGCAATTTGAGCCGTTGCCGGATAATCATGTAAAGCATTATAAATTATTCGATAAAATCATAGTATTTAATAATAAGCAAAAAGAGTTTTGGGAAAATAATAATAGCTTAAATAATATAGTAGCTCAAGATATTCTCATTCCAAATGAAGAAAATTTATTAAAACTTCGGCCTGTAGATTTTACTGGAATCTATACTATAAATTTTGGTTATTTGGGGCGCATTTCCGAAGAAAAAAATATTGAAGCTATGATAAGACTCTTAGCATATTTGATACATGAAGAAAAAAAAACCTGTAAATTGATTGTTCAAGGAACAGGAGAAGAGGGGTATGTAAGCACATTAATGAATTTAGCAAAAGAAAACAAAATATTACAGCATATAGATTTTAATAATTCATTTATAGCTCCAAAAGCCACACATATATTTTTTAGTAAAATACATGTGTTTTTAGTGACATCCATTCATGAAGGCGGCCCCATAACAGCACTTGAAGCAGCGGCTTCGGGCAGAATGTTGCTAAGCTATAATGTAGGCGCCATGCCCGATAGGTTTTTAAAAATGCCTTTCATAGTAAACAATTCTTTTGTAGAGTTGTCTGCATCCGCATTGCAGTTTATAAACTTGCCTTCACAAATAAAAAGTGAGTCGGTTATAGCTTTAAGAACGCATTATAAACTATATTTAAACAATAGTATTAAAGGGAAACAATTATTGAAGTTATTAAAAAAATAAAAACTAATATGCCTTTGGTTTCAATTGTAATACCTTGCTATAACGATGCACAATACATCGAGCAAGCCGTAAATTCTGCTTTAGCACAAACATATTCCAATAAAGAGATTATTGTGGTTGATGATGGTTCAAATTTTGAGACAAAAAGAATATTAGATACACTAAAGGATAAAGTTGATAAAATTTTAACACAAGAAAATCAAGGAGTATGTGTAGCTAGAAATACAGGAATTGAAGCGGCTAAAGGGAATTTAATTTTAGTCTTAGATAGTGACGATTTTTTTGAACCTGAATTTTTAATAGAAGCCTTAACTAAAATTAAAGAAAATAATAATATAGGTTTGGTTACTTGTTGGAGCAATGTAATAAATACAAATGGAGAATTTTTATATGTAACAAAACCAACAGGATCGGACGTTAATGAAGTAATATATAACAACAATGCCATGGGAAGCTGTCTGTTTAAGAAAGAAACATGGAGAGAAGTTGGTGGTTACGATTTACAAATGAAAAATGGTTACGAAGATTGGGAATTCAATGTTTCTGTAGCATGCAAAGGTTATAAAATAGCTGTTATAGAAAAGGTCTTGTTTAATTACAGACTTAAAAAAAATTCTAGAAACACTAAAGCTATAGACCATCAAAAAGATATACGAAAGTATGTCTTTACAAAACATAAGGATATAGCAATCAGAAATTATGATAAAACAATACGTTTTTTTCTTGATGAAATTGAAAAGTCAAAAATAGAAACATTAAGATTTAAAAATTCTAATTCTTATAAACTAGGACATTTCTTTTTTCGAAACTTGAATAGGATTAAATCATTTTTCAAATAATATGAATCCGTTAGTTTCTATTATAATACCAACTTATTTACGTTCTAGTTCGCTAATTCAAACTCTAGAAAGTATTATAAATCAAAGTTATGTAAATTGGGAATGCATAATTATTGATGATGGAAGTGATGAATATACTATTAATAAAATATTGGATTTTATTAGTAATGAACCAAGAATGAAATTTTTTAAAAGACCGTTTAATTCTAAAAAAGGCCCATCAACTTGCAGAAACGAAGGTATAAAAAAGGCAAATGGAAAATATTTACAGTTTTTTGATGATGATGATGTTATGTATCCAAACCTTTTGGAGGATAAAGTAAACATTATGGAAGAAAAAAAAATTGATGTTTTAGTTTCTCCTCTAGATTTTTTCTCAATAGAAGAAAGACAGATAACTCACAACAATAATGTAGTTTCAAATAATATAATAGAATCTTACGTACTAGGAGAGATATCTTGGTACGTGAGTGGCCCATTATGGTTAAAAAGTTTTGTAACTGAATATTTTGATGAATCTGTACAGACATTAGATGATTGGGACTTTAACTTGAGGAACATTTACCACAATCCAAATGTTGGTTTTTTAGATAAATCATTGCAAAAGTATAATATTTTTGGTGTTGGTGATACTTTAGGAACGCTTGCACAATTGGGTGATGAAAGACAACTTAAATCCGTTTTTTATGTTTATAAAAAACATTTTTTATTATTGAAAAAAATGAAAATTTTAAATTCTAAAATGTATTTAAGATTTTATATTTTATTAGTTCCAGTACTACGAGAAAGTTTGATACATAAGCATAAAATTTCTAAAGAGATATGTCGTTTTTTAATGCTAAACATTAAAAAGGATGTATTTCCAAAGGTTATAAAAGTTTTTATTGGGTATTTCACATATAGGTTTTTTAATAAAGGATATAATCTGGTAAAGTTTTAAAAAAAATGAAAGTATCTATTATTATGGCTACCTATAATAGGGCTCATTTTATTGTAGAAACCTTGCAGGCCATACATGTACAAACCTATACCAATTGGGAGTGTTTAATCATTGATGATGGAAGTACAGATAATACGTATGAAGTTATAAAACCGTTTGAAGAAACCGATTCAAGATTTAAGTATTTAAAACGTTCTGATAATTATAAAAAGGGACTTCCAGGGTCTAGAAATTACGGCTTAGATAGAGCAAAAGGCGACTATATTATTTTTTTTGATGATGATGATATAGTGCATCCGTTATGTTTAGAAATTTCTGCCTCCGTTTTAAAATTGAATGCAGATTGGTTTTTTTGTAATTTCAGAAAAGAATCTTTTATCGACAGTTTCAATGATGGTTTAATAGATAATAATGTAGACTATAAGTTAATTGAAACAGATAAAACTATCTTACAAAAAGTAATAACAAATAAAATTCCTTTTGCTTCTTGTACCGTTTTATGGAAAAAGGAATGTTTTGAGAACATTCGGTTTAATGAAAATTTAATGTATGCTGAAGAGTGGGAATGCTATTCAAGAATATTAAGCAAAATAAAAAACGGTGCTCTTATAGATAAAGTATTATACTATAATAGGAAACATGCAGAATCTAACACAAGTGAGTTTTGGGATAATTCTAGTATTAGGGTGAACTCAAAAAAAATGGCTATTGAATTGGTAGTTGGAAATTTATATAAAAAAAACCTGTTAACCCCCTATTTATTTAAATACTTAGTAAATTACGCCATCTCGTTCAGGGATTATAATTTGATAAAAGATATTTTTGAAATCACAAATACGGAAATAAAATTGAAATTATATTATAAACTAAAATATTACTTATTTCCTTTTTGGATTTTTTATATGAATAAGATAAAACATAAACATTGAAACTACTCATCTGTTTTGGCACACGCCCAGTAGTTTAAATCATGTTGTCATTGTGAATTTTATTTTTTTCAAGTAAAATGGGGTTAATCATATTATCAATAAACATATTGTTACTCCCGATGGGTATCTGGATGCACCTCTTTCCAAACACGTATATGATTGATATTTAATAGTTAGGCAC
This sequence comes from Mariniflexile sp., assembly GCF_052728615.1. NCBI lineage: Bacteria > Pseudomonadati > Bacteroidota > Flavobacteriia > Flavobacteriales > Flavobacteriaceae > Mariniflexile > Mariniflexile sp. The sequence continues at coordinate 22,403 of NZ_JBFVFE010000059.1, forward strand.
AAGGAAAGAAAAATACAGCTAAAAATAAACATCTCGCTAAATTTCGTAAATTTAGGAAATGAAAAAACAGCGATTATATTTGGACACTTCGGTTTTTGGCGGACTTCACGATGAAGAATTCCAAGAATTTACCAAACCTTTATTTGAGAGAATAAAAAAATCGGAATTTGAAATAATTTTCTCAAATATTACAGAACAGGAATTGGAAAACGCACCGGAAAGAATAAAAGCAACCACAGAATTACTTCCAAAAAACTCGACGGAATATGTAAAATTAGACATCGAAACTGCGGAATTAGCAAAAAAATATATTGAAGAAGGAGTTGTTGGGCCAACATCATTTGCAGATTGTTTGCACATTGCGTTGGCAACAATACATAACGCAAACATTTTAGTGAGTTGGAATTTTAAACATATTGTAAACGTTGTTCGAATTATTGGTTATAATTCCGTAAATATTGCGGAAGGATATAAACCAATCGATATTCGTTCACCAAGAGAATTAATGACTTATGAAACCGAATAGGTTCACAAATACCAAATAAAAGTTATGAATAAAACTAAAGAAAAAAACACGAAAAAAAGCTTTGATGCGGTAAAATTTATGCGCGAACAAAGGGACAAAATTTCTAAGGACATAATGAATTTAAGTCCAGAGGAAATAGTCAAATATTTTGAACATAAAAAGAGCAAAACACACAATCCCAGTGCCTAACAAAGTAGTGTTGTGTAAGACATGGCTTCAATCCTTATATGGAATCCAGCAGCTTCCTTTTAAGCTTTGTGTTACGGCTCAGCACCGAAAACTATATTATTTTTGTGTCCATTAAAAAAATAGTACTTTTGATATTATGAAGTCAATAACGCTCAACATACCCGATTCTTTAGAAATGAATAGTAAAGAGGTGCTTATGCTCGTTGCTACCAAATTATATGAACAAGGAAAACTATCCATAGGCCAAGCTGCGGAACTGGCAGGATTAACTAAACGCACGTTTGCTGAGTTATTGTACCAGTATAACGTTTCTATATTCAATTTTCCTGCATCCGATCTAGCCAGCGACGTTAAAAATGCCTAAGACCATTATTTCAGACACCAGTTGTTTAATTATTTTATCCAAAATAGAAGCACTTGGTTTGTTGCAAAAAGTGTATGGTGAAATCATTACCACATCAGATATTGCCGAAGAATATGGAGAAATACTTCCTGAATGGATAATAATTAAAAACGTTAAAGATAAATTCAAACAAAAAATTTTAGAATTACAAATTGATAAAGGAGAATCTAGTGCCATTGCTTTAGCGATAGAAACGCCTGATAGTATTTTAGTTTTAGACGATTTAAAAGCTAGAAAAATAGCACTTCAACTCGAACTAACCATTACTGGCACGATTGGAGTTATTGTTAAAGCAAAACTTACAGGAAAAATTCCTTCTATTAAGCCTTATCTTGATAAGATCAAAACAACGAATTTTAGAATCTCGTCAGAAATTGAATCGCAAGCATTAAGAGAGGCTAATGAATAATGTTTCCTACTGGTTTTAGATGGGTGCACGACAAATTTCCCATTTCTTAAAAAATTTGTAATTTGCAAAGAAACCATGACCAACAAAGAACAAGTA
>NZ_JBFVFE010000060.1:0-23794 GCF_052728615.1 Mariniflexile sp.
ATGTTAATAAAATTACTTAAATTGTTAATGAAGCACTGTTTTATGCAAAACCGATATATTTGCTACTGATTAGTTACCTTTAATTAATTTGTGATATTTATTGTTATCTACTTGATTGAGTATTTCTGCGGTCACAACGGTTGTTTTTTGGGTGTCTATTTATCGATAATTAAGTTTGTTTTTTGCATACAAACCAGTTGCTTATGGTTATTGACATTCAGCAGAACTCAGGGTCGATGTGACTTTTACTTAAAAATTAAACTTATTTTTCTATTTTTATTCTTTCACAAATTTCTATTTTTTCATCAAAAAGTTGACATATATTAAATTTAAGAATATCCTTAATATGGTTCGTTACACTAGTGTCAGGTTCAATTTTTTTTCGGCCATTATAGCCTACTATAGTATAAGGTGTGTGGTTATAATCGTATTCTATATGTATCAAAGAACTTTTTAAAGTAACCTTTTCACTTGCTATGGTAAATGTTCCGACATGTTTTTTTTCTAAAATTTTAAAAAATAGATTTCGTATGTAAAAGCTTTTAGGAAGGTTGCCGATTTCTAATTCATTCCATTCTGTGTCATCTTTTCCTATTCTTCTTTGGCCATCAATGAAAAAATTGAAATTCAATTTTTCAATTAAAGCAATAATATTATCCTCCGTTAAATAATCAATACTGTTTTTTTTCTGTAAAATATTTTCGTCTAAATCTTTTAATTCATTTTCATGATCTATGTAAAGGTTTAGAATGTTTACAATATGAATAATATCACTTAAAACATCGTAAGAGTGATTATTATTAATGGTTAAAACTTTCTTTTCCTCGAAATTTTTTGAATAAACAACAATGGTAAATTCTGAAGTATTGGAGCTATGAAAACTAAGACTTTTAATCAGCACATACATTACTGATATAGGACATGGGTAAAATATTTTCTCAGCTGTTAAATAACCTGGGGTATAATTTAGCTTGGAGTTATAAAAGTCTATTTCTTCGGTTTTAATTACAGGTGTGCTAGATTTAGTCCAAATGAATTCAGATTCATAATGGCATTGGTTGAATTGATTGATTTTATTTATGTTTTGTAGATATTGATACCAAATTTCTCTGCTCATCAGGAATTATATTTATACAAAAATAAACAAAATAGGATTATACTTAAAGAATTAGTACTTATGTTTAAAACCTTAGAAACCCCGCTACCGCTAAGCTCTGCTTAGTGGCGGTATGAGTAAGTGTAAAGTAATTTATTTCTGTAGTTTGTAGTTAGTACGACACTCGCAATAGCGATTGAAGCGGCATCCTTTTTTGCCATTAAAAGCAAAAAAGATACAGCGGAAAGCGCGGTGCTTTAGCAATTGCCCAAATAATAAAAGTTAAAAAGAACATTATTGTTTTCATGATTTTGAGATACCTTCCCGATAGCTATCGGGATTCGCAGGAATTAATTCAACTTAAACATCACATTTTCACTCTCCAACTCATTCAACAACTCTTGAGATACTTTTACTTTTTGCTTTCTACTGGGCATTTGTAGTTTTATTTGATCTTTACTATCATAAACCACAAAATTAAGCATCTGGCTACCGGGGTGCATTTGCAACAATTCCTTTAACTTTAAAATTTTGGTTTCCTTTAAATCGTCTATATTTATTTGGATGGATAATTTTTTGGCATAATTTTCCATCACATCATGCAGTAATTGGAAACTATTAAACTGAAGTCTTGGTTCGCTTTTTTTCCCGGTGTCTTTATTTATCCAACCCTCGCGGATTAAGGTTTTAACGAATACGAAGTTGTTCTTCATTAAAAAGTGCCTGAACCTTAAATATTCTTCGCCAAAAATGCGAAACTCGAAACTATCGGTATAGTCTTCAACCGTAAATAATGCCCATCCTTTTCCTTGTTTGCTTATGCGGTGTTGCACATCGGTTACCACGCCACCAAAAACAAGCTCTCTATTTAAATAAGGACCCATATTTCTGAATACGGCTAAACTGGCATTGCAAAAGGTGTTCATTTCAATTTTAAAATCGTCCAACGGATGTCCCGAAATATAAATCCCGACCACTTCTTTTTCGCGCGCCAATTTTTCCATAGTGCCCCACTCTTCACAGGGTGGCACTTGGGGTTCCGCTATTTGTACATCGCTGGCATCGCCAAACAAACTCACTTGCGCCGAATTTTCATTATCTTGATGTTTAGCGCCGTATTTGATGGCTTTTTCCAAAAAGGTGATGCCATCACCATCATCATGAAAATACTGTGCACGGTGTGTGGTACCAAAACCATCAAAACCACCTGCCAATGCTAAATTTTCGAAGGCTTTTTTATTGGCAGCCCGTAAATCGATACGTTTCGCAAAATCGAAAATGGATTTATACGCCCCCTCTTTTTTTCTGTTATCGACTATGGTTATAACGGCGCCGTGGCCAACGCCTTTTATGGCGCCCATACCAAAACGCACTGCACCATCTTTATTTACTGAAAATTTATAATATGACTCGTTTACATCGGGCCCTAAAACATCCAACTTCATACGCTTACATTCTTCCATAAAGAAGGTAACCTGCTTGATGTCGTTCATGTTATTGGACAAAACCGCAGCCATATATTCCGCAGGGTAATGTGCTTTTAAATAAGCTGTTTGGTAAGCTATCCAAGCATAACAAGTGGAATGCGATTTATTGAAGGCGTAACTTGCAAAAGCTTCCCAGTCCTTCCAAACTTTTTCAAGTATTTTGGCATCGTGCCCATTAGCACTGGCTTGTTCCACAAACTTGGGCTTCATTTTATCGAGTACCGCAATTTGCTTTTTACCCATGGCTTTACGCAAAACATCGGCTTCACCTTTGGTAAATCCAGCTAAACTTTGAGACAACAACATCACCTGCTCTTGATATACCGTAATACCATAGGTTTCCTTTAGGTATTCTTCCATAGCGGGTAAATCGTATTCAATCGCTTCATCGCCATGTTTTCTACGGGTAAAACTTGGAATGTACTCCATAGGCCCGGGACGGTACAAAGCATTCATAGCAATTAAATCTTCAAAAACAGTCGGTTTTAACTCTTTAAGGTGTTTTTGCATGCCGGGAGACTCGTATTGGAACACCCCAACAGTTTCTCCTTTTTGAAATAGTTCATAGGTTTTTTCATCATCTAACGGAAACGTATCTGGGTCCAATAAAACACCGTGTTTTGCTTTGACGATTTTAACAGTGTCTTTAATAAGTGTCAAGGTTTTTAATCCCAAGAAATCCATCTTCAACAAACCTGCTTCTTCAACAACTGAGTTATCAAACTGCGTTACATACAAATCGGAATCTTTGGCGGTTGCTACTGGAACGAATTTGGTAATATCGTCTGGTGTAATGATAACGCCACAGGCATGAATACCTGTATTTCGTACCGAACCTTCAAGCGTTCTTGCTAAGTTTACGGTTTCGGCCTCTAAATCGCTTCCTTCGGAAATATTTAAAAGTTGGTTGACTTTTTCCAAATCTTCAGCTCTAAATTTACTGCTCAATTCCTTTTCACTTAAACCAAAAATTTTATTCAGTTTAGACATGGTTGGAATTAATTTCGCAATTCTATCCGCATCAAATAATGGCAAGTCTAAAACCCGCGCCGTATCGCGAATGGACGATTTTGCAGCCATCGTTCCATAGGTAATAATTTGAGCTACTTGATTGCTGCCATATTTTTTGATGACGTAATCCATCACACGACTTCTCCCTTCATCATCAAAATCAATATCGATATCGGGCATACTGATACGGTCGGGATTCAAAAAACGCTCAAAAAGCAAATCGTACTTCAGTGGGTCTATATTGGTAATCCATAAGCAATACGCCACCACCGAACCTGCAGCAGAACCACGCCCCGGACCCACGGAAACGTCCATGTTTCGGGCTTCACGGATAAAATCCTCTACAATTAAAAAGTACCCCGGATAGCCAGTGTTTTGAATAACACTCAATTCAAAATCGATACGTTCCTTTATTCCCTCTGTTAAATCTGGATAGCGTTTTTTTGCACCTTCATAAGTAATGTGTTTTAAATAGGCATTTTCTCCTCGCTTGCCCCCATCTTCTAAATCTTCTTCATTCTTAAATTCAACAGGAATATCAAAAGCGGGTAATAAAACTTCACGTGCCAATTCGTAAGCTTCCACTTTATCAACTACTTCTTGAATGTTGCTTATCGCTTCGGGAACATCCTTGAAAAGGGCTTTCATTTCTTCGGAAGACTTAAAAAAATACTCCTGATTTGGTAATCCGTAACGATACCCACGTCCGCGACCAATAGGTGTTGCTTGTTTTTCGCCATCTTTAACGCAGAGTAAAATATCGTGCGCATTCGCATCTTCTTTTTTACAATAATAAGTATTGTTGCTGGCTACCAATTTAACATCATGCTTTTTGGAAAGCTCGATTAAAACAGGGTTTACACGATTTTCATCTTCTTGATTGTGGCGCATCAGCTCGATATACAAATCGTCTCCAAACTGTTTTTTCCACCAAAGTAACGCCTCTTCTGCTTGGTTTTCGCCCACATTCAACACCTTACTTGGTACTTCGCCGTATAGATTTCCTGTTAAAACAATTAAATCCTCTTTATATTTTTCAACTAATTGCTTATCGATTCTTGGCAAATAATAAAATCCGTCAACAAAAGCGAGGGATGATAATTTTGCCAAATTGTGATAGCCATTTTTATTTTTAGCCAAAAACACAATTTGGTATCCATTGTCTTTTCTGGTTTTATCGGCATGATCCTCACAAACAAAAAATTCGCAACCAAGAATGGGTTTAATTTCGGTTGCTACAGCCCTTTTTCCCTCGGCAACAGCAGCCTCATTTTTAGCTTTTACCGCTTTATTATGATTGCCAACAGCTTTCACAAAGTGAAAAGCACCCATCATATTGGCATGGTCTGTTAACGCAACCGCCGGCATATTGTGTTGTGCCGCCACAGCTACCAAATCGGTCACGCTGATGGTGGATTGTAATACCGAAAATTGTGAGTGGTTATGCAAATGCACAAAATCAACTTCCTTTAAGTCGGATACATTTTGCTTTATCTCTTCGGTGGAAATGGTTTCAACCTGAACATTTTTAAGGCGTTCACGAATTTTAGCACTTTCCTTTTTAAGGTTGATATGCTTTAAACCAATGAGTTGAATCTCTTTAGGATTCTTTTCTTTAAACTTCTGAAAATAATCGGGTTGAACATCCAACTGTTCTTTAGTAAATTCCTCTAAACGTACTAACTCAAAAAAGCAACGCGTAGTTGCCTCCACATCGGCGGTGGCATTATGCGCTTCAGAAAACGGCACGTTAAATAAATGTTCGTGCAATTCGGTAAGTGTCGGTAATTTGAATTTTCCGTAACGCCCACCAGGAATCTGACATAAACTTGCCGTATGTTCGGTGCAGGTATCCAAAACGGGGAGTTCTTGCAATGGGTTTGCGACATCGGCACGCACAAATTCGGCACCCATGATATTTAGGTCGAACTTGACGTTCTGCCCAACCACAAATTTTGTTTTACTTAACGCATCATTAAATTTTTGTAAAACCTCGGCCAAAGGAATGCCCTGTTCTTGTGCTAATTCAGTTGAAATACCATGGATTTTCTCCGCATCATAAGGAATATTAAACCCGTCTGGTTGTACTAAATAATCTTGATGCTCGATACAGTTTCCTAACGCATCGTGCAATTGCCATGCAATTTGGGTACACCTTGGCCAATTATCGGTATCGGTAATGGGTGCGTCCCAACGTTTTGGTAATCCGGTAGTTTCGGTATCGAAGATTAAGTACATAAAAGCCCCTCTTTGTCTCCCCAAAAGGGAGAAATTTATAGCCTATAAAAATACATAGAAATAATACTTTTTTAATGGGAAGTTATCAAGAGTTTTGAACAAAAACTTTAAATGAGTTCATTATTAAAACATGTTCCTCCACTCCTGTTTTTTACAAGTTTTTTTTTCATACATGATTTAAATCATATTTTTCACTTTTCTTTTTTATAATTTTACGCCAAATTAATATTAAAAATCATATCATGAAAAAAACAACAAGGACCTTAGGGGTTTTGGCTTCTTTTTCTCTAACACTTTTTTTATCGAGCTGTTATAACGATGAAGTAAAAGATGCTGTAAGCGAAAATGTTTCCTTTGCAAACGACATTCAGCCAATATTTAACGCAAATTGTGTATCGTGCCACCCTTCAGATGCTCTACCAGATTTAAGCCCAGGCAACTCATATACCAGTTTATTGAGTATGGAAGGGATTGTTCCAGGAGATGCAGATGGAAGTGAATTAATGGAGATGCTTAATTTTGATCCCGAAGCAGACAATCCCATGCCTCCAGGAGGAGCGATGAGCTCTAAAAATATTAATTTAATAAGAGATTGGATCAACCAAGGCGCACTAAATAATTAACCTTTAAGAAAATAGACATGGAAAAATTAAAAATTATATTGATTGCCTTCTTCATACTGCCCTTGGGTGTTTTAGCACAGCAAACAGAAACAGATTCAATTATAGACAAACCACAGAGACCTGCATTCGAAAGTTCAACTCTTGTAGATAATCAAACAAATGTGGTAAATTTAAAAAATCAATTAGAAGTACAGCTGAACCATAGATTTGGCATTATAAATGGCGACAAAAATGATTTGGCCGGTTTTTGGGCACCTTCCAATATAAGAATCGGTCTTTCTTATGGTATAACAGATAGAATAACCGTAGGTTACGGAACTACAAAATATGACCGCTTGCAAGATTTTAATTTAAAAGCAGCCATTTTAAAACAATCCCGTTCTGATAAAATGCCTATAAGTCTAACTTATTATGGTAACGTAACTGTGAATGCAAAGAAAAATGAGAATTTTGATTTAAACCGAGATAGATATTCCTATTTTAATCAATTGATCATTGCCAGACGTTTTAGCCCAAAGGTTTCTTTACAGATAGCTCCCAGTATTTCGCACTATAATTTAGTAGAGTCTTATATGGATAACAATAGAGTAGCCGTGGCTTTTGGTGGCCGTGTCAAAATAAGTGAGAACACGTCTTTTATGTTGGATTATAGCCAGCCTATTACACAATTTGGTGATGATCCGGACAGACCTACTTTTGATACAAACCTTCCAGGAGTGAGTGCTGGATTTGAATTTTCAACCTCTGGCCATGCGTTCCAATTATTCATTACTAATTTCAATGGCATCGTTCCCCAAAAGAATTATATGTTTAACCAAAACGATTTCTTTAAAGGCGATTTCTTAATTGGGTTTAATATTACAAGAAGATATAATTTTTAATGTAGGAATTGTTAATTATGCGTAAATAGCCGATTTTTTTATCGGCTATTTATCTTAACTTTATCTTTTAAACAGTTATTTTTACTAAAAAGAACCCTTGTAGTATAGTTTAATCCTTAATAGTTACAAAATGAAAAAGTTGAACACCGACAAAAATCACATTTCAAGAAGAAATATCCTTCCAATTTTAGGTGGAAGCCTGTTACTCCCTTTTTTGGGGTTTGGATCTAATGTTACAGATTCGTCTGAAACAGAAGACAATGGGGAATATAAAATTTTATTAAGAAAAGACGGCACAACAGTAAAAGTTAAGACTAGTACCTTAAAGGCTTTAAAATCTGAAGAGAAAAATATTTCCAACAATTCTTTGTATAACTGGCTTAAAGATAAATTCTGAACTTAATATCCATGATGATGAGCAAAAATGAAGATAACAATAGCACCCGGAGAAATTTTATAAGCAAAGGCCTAAGGCTCGGATTATTAACAGCCATTGGCGGAACAGCCATTGCTAAATCTCTCGTAGATGAAGAAATGGTTGAATTGATGGACACTGATGGCAATTTAATTAAAGTCCCCGTTGCAAAGGTCGAGGAACATTCAAGTTTAAAAGGAGACGATTATAATGTTCGGGAAGGATTTCCTAATAAAAAATTCGTCATGGTCGTCGATTTGTCACGTTGCAGAAATGCTAAACAATGTGTTAAGTCCTGTAATAAGAACCATTTTATAACTGGTGATAATGCTTGGTTGAAGATCTATAATATGCAAGACAATGAAACGTCTTCCCCTTATTGGATGCCACAATTATGCCACCATTGTGATAACCCACCTTGTGTTAAGGTATGTCCTGTTGACGCTACTTTTAAACGAAGGGACGGCATAGTACTAATTGACAATGAACGATGTATAGGTTGCCGATTTTGTATGGCGGCCTGTCCTTATTCTGTAAGGGTATTTAATTGGAACGAACCTCAGCAAGGTGAAATGAGTGAAATAACCATGACCATGGAGCACGGCGATCAAATGGACCATTCCGCTGGCTATACGCCAGACTATGCTGGTATGCCAAGCGTTAAAGGAACCGTGGACAAATGTGATTTTTGCGCTCACATGGTTGATCAAAAACTTGTGCCACACTGTGTAGCGGCCTGTCCTAACAATGTGTACTTTTTTGGCGATCTATATGAAGATACCGTTACTAATGGCGACGAGACCTATCAATTAAGCAAATTATTAAAAGATAAAGCTGGATATAGACTCCTGGAAGATTTAGGCACGGCGCCTAGTGTGTACTATTTGCCTCCAAAAGATAGGCAGCAAGACTACGAGGTTGGTTTAAAATATTATACAGAGTTTGAATCTGTTGAAAAACCTGGGAAATCATGAAAAGTTTTGAAAATTTAACAAATGATTTAGCACCTAAAAAGTTTGGTCTCTATGGCAAATTATGGGTTGGCTTTTTATTAATTGTAATCTTCGCAGGTGTTTATGGATATTATCAACAATTTACAAAAGGTTTAGTAATAACCGGTATGCGTGATTATGTGTTATGGGGAATCTACATTTCTAACTTTGTGTTTTTTGTAGCTATAAGTTTAGTGGGGTCCTTAATAACCGCTATTTTAAGATTATCTGGTGTAACTTGGGCAACACCGCTTACAAGAATTGCTGAAATAATAGCAGTTGCCGCCATCATTATGGGAGGATTGACCATTATTATAGACATGGGACGTCCCGATAGAATTTATAATTTATTTTTACACGGAAGATTACAGTCTCCAATTGTTTGGGACGTAATTGTGGTAACTACCTATTTAACCATAAGTTTATTGTTACTTTTTTTTCCATTACTTCCTGATTTTAAAATTTTGTCAGATAAATTTCAAAGCAATAAAAAACTCTCGAATATTTACAAAAAGCTTTCCTTAAACTGGAACGGGAATTTCCACCAACGACGTATCTATAATTGGTCTATTAAAACCTTGTCAGTTTTAATAATTCCCGTGGCCTTTGGTATCCATACGGTAACTTCTTGGTTGTTTGCAGCAACTTACAGACCAGGCTGGGACAGCTCAAATTTTGGCCCTTATTTTATTGCTGGTGCATTTGTGGCAGGTGCTGCTGCCGTAATTGCTGTGATGTATGTTTTACGAAGAACACATAACTTACAAGAATACATAACTGATTTCCATTTCGATATTATGGGAAAATTGCTCGTGCTATTGATATTAGTGTACCTTTATTTTAATGTAAATGAGTACTTGGTACCAGCCTTAAAAATGACCAAAGGGGAATCTGAACATTTAAATGCATTATTTACCGGCGAAGAATCCTATCTATTTTGGACTGTAATTTTAGGAGGGTTGGTTATACCTACCATATTGTTATTGTTTAAAAAAATGCGCAAACCATTACCTATGTTCATTATAGGGATCGCCGTTGTTGTTGGAGCTTGGTGGAAACGATATATCATTGTTGTTCCAACCTTACTACATCCATTCTTGCCAATACAAGGCGTGCCTAAATCGTGGCATAGTTATAGCCCAACTCCCCTTGAATGGTTAATTACGTGGGGAACTTTAGCGGGCGCCCTACTTATTGTAACCTTATTGGTAAGATATGTTCCTGTCATCCCTATACATGAAATCGCTGAAGAAAGAGGCATTGTAGAACCTAAAGAAATCATAACTGATGAAAAATAATAAACTTAAAAACAGTTTAAGGTTACTGTTATGTGTTATACTGATTGCTTGTTCCAATGGCCGTTTATATGCTCAAGCAAAAAAACAACAAGCCAGAATATCCGTTTCTTTTATTAAGGAAGGAAATTCAAAACACTTAAAAATTTCTGGAAAATATAAGGATGGTAAAGAATTTAAACTTGCCGAAGGATTGGATTTAGAGGTTTATCAAGTTTTTGAAAATGACAGTTTAGTGCTTTTGGATACTGCCATTCTTAACAAAAAAGGAATTGCTGAAGTTGATGTAAACAAAGTTTTTCAAAATGAATTAGATCAATATACTTTTGAGATCATTCACGAAAATTCGGAAAAATTCAAAAAAGCATCTAGTGACCTAAGCATTCAAATTGCTAATTTAGAAACGAATTTAGAAACGAATGGCGATGATGGGCATACCATTGTAGCAAAACTTACCAATGCCAAAAATGAACCAATCGAAGGCTCCGCATTGAAAGTTCAACTACAGCGTTTGTTTGCTCCTTTGTCAGTAGGTGAAGGAATTTATATTACAGATGAAAATGGCACGATTAATGTTCCTATAACCCAAAAAATGCCTGGTTTAGATGGTAAATTAAATTATGAAGTGATTTTGGCAGATAGTGAGGATTATGGAACCATTAAATCCGTCATTGAAACCAATATCGGAAAACCAATCGTAGATCTATCTACTTTTGACGAACGCACCATGTGGTCGCCACCAGCAAAAGCGCCTTGGGCAGATTTAATAATTCCAAATTTACTGATTTTGGGTATCTGGGGGACCTTAGTTATATTAGTAATCAATTTATTTAAAATTTCAAAACACAAAAACTCTTAAATCATGAAAAAAAACAAAAACATTGTACTTTTATTAAGTGCCATTATTTTAGCACTTTATTCTTTTAGCTCTATAACCCAAGACAAATGGATAGTCCCAAAAGAATATCAAAGCAAGAAAAACCCGACGAACGCAAAAGATAAAGCAAATTTAGCTGTAGGAAAATCATTGTTTTCTAAACATTGCCAGTCTTGCCACGGTAAAGAAGGGTATGGCGATGGCCCAAAAGCAGCTGAACAAAAAGGCGACTTAGGTGACTTTTCCAGTGACGCCACACAATCCCAAACCGATGGTGCATTATTTTACAAAATGACCGAAGGCAGAAATGATATGCCAAGCTTTAAGAAAAAAATGCCTGATGACGAAGACAGATGGTTAATTGTTAATTATTTGAGAACATTAAAAGAATGATTTTTTATCCAAGTTCATAGAGAACTGGTTTAAACTTTTTCAATTGGCTGCAAAATGATATTTTTCACTCACTTTTTGTCTTTTTTTCATTCCGTAACAATGCTATGAAGTTAAAAAAAGCCTTCAATTGAGCAAAAAAACCCCTTTCCGATAGCTATCGGGATTTCGCTTCAATCAAAAAAGTTTAAACCACTTCAGAGTAAAAAAAGGCCGAACATTTTGTTCGGCTTTTTTGATGTAAACCTAATCTTTAAAGGCAATTATAACGGTGTTACAAATGCTACAAAATAGGATTATTGCCATTATCTATACTAATGTTGTGTTACTAGCTTTATATTAAATCAGCATGCCGTTTTTTTTTTAACATTTTTTAGAGCTTTACTTAACGTGAATAATGGATAACCCTATTGAGCCGAAAATGTCCCTTTCCCAAACCTAAAGGGTGATACATTTTAAACATTTCAGGAATTTTTCCTCCCTTTATGGAGGAGAAATAAAAATTCAATCTTAATTTTCTTATCCGTTATTCACGTTAAGTTATTATGGGGAAATAACGAGGTTCTCTAAATTTTTCACATAAAACAGCCAGAATATTCAAATATTATGTTGGCCACCAATCAAGCCATGAAACGAGCATGTTAAAAGCATTATCACCCAACGAAATGATTAATAGCGAACAGCCCCGATAGCTATCCGGGATGACCGATAAAAAACAAATAATATAAACACATGAAACTTCCATAACGAGTTTTTGATACCAACGGAATGATTATATGGAAGAACCATGTGACCGATAAAAAACAAATGATATAAACACATGAAAAAAATAATGGTTAAAAACCAAATTTCAATATCTTTAGAATACATAGATTGCTTCATCTCCAATGAGACCGCTTTCTTGGATATTTAAATTTATTACCATTTAATGCCGATTTTTATTTATAAATAATTGGATTTTCATACTTTTAGCTTTGAACTCATTTAAACTTTTTGGATTGGCTAAAAAAGTTTAAATAAGTTCGTCAACTAAATGTATGGCATGAAATTCAAATTATTTTTATTCGCTCTTATATCCGCTCTTTTTAATTGTAAAGCACAACAGCTACCATTGTACGTTGGTACTTATACCGATGGAGACAGCGAAGGCATTTACAAAATGCAATTCAATGCTAAAACAGGAACACTTAGCGATAAACAATTAGCCATAGCTATTGAAAACCCTTCTTTTATTACATTTTCCCCAGATAAAAAATTTATTTATGCTGTTGGTGAGGGGAGTTCTAGTGCGGTAACTGCTTTAAAAGTTAAAATGGATGGAACACTCAAATTCGTAAACAAAGTAAGCAGTGAAGGCAAGGGGCCGTGCTATGTTTCCGTTAATGGCTCGGGAAACAAAGCCGTTGTTTCTAACTATGTAGGTGGCACCATGGCTTTATATAACATCAATGCGGATGGAAGTTTAAATAATGCCTCTCAGGTTTTCGATCATAATACAGCAGAACAAAAATCGCATGCGCATTCCGCACAATTTTATGGAAACGACCTTTATTCTTCAGATTTAGGCAGGAATGCGGTTTATCTCTATCAAACCAAAGATGGTAAAGCTTACGAATTAAAAACACCTTCCATTGTTGAAATGACCGAAAATGCTGGTCCTAGACATTTTTCATTAACCAAAGATGGGCAGTTTATATACATTATAAATGAATATGCCAGCACTATTACATCTGCCAAAAAAGTTGACGGCCATTTTGAACTTATCAACCACACATCAACCCTATCAGATGAGTATAAGGGCCATAATTCGTCCGCCGATATTCATTTGTCAAAAGACGAAACCTTTTTATATGGCTCCAATAGAGGTGAAAACTCGATAGCTGTTTTTAAACGAGACGTAAAAACGGGCATGATTGAAAAAATACAAAACATGAATGTCCATGGTGACTGGCCACGAAACTTTACGCTAGATCCTTCGGGCAAATTTTTATTGGTTGCCAATCAAAAAAGCCATAACATTTCTGTCTTTAACATCGAACCGTCCACTGGAAAACTGAGTTTTTTACAGGATGTAAAAGTGACTTCTCCCGTCTGTTTATTGTTTTAAAAAAAATCCGTTTCAAAACAAAAATAAAGCATTGACAATTAGGAATAAAAGATTATCTTTGCGCCCTTATTAATAACCGAGGTCGAGAACCTCAAATAATTAATTATTATGCCAGTAAAAATTAGATTACAAAGACACGGTAAAAAAGGAAAACCTTTTTATTGGATTGTTGCAGCGGATACCCGCTCAAAAAGAGATGGTAAATATCTTGAAAAATTAGGTGTTTACAATCCAAACACAAACCCAGCAACTATAGATTTAAACGTTGATGGTGCTGTACAATGGTTACAAAATGGTGCCCAACCAACTGACACCGCTAAAGCTATTTTATCGTACAAAGGGGCTTTATTGAAAAAACATCTTGCTGGTGGTGTTAGAAAAGGTGCTTTAACAGAAGAACAAGCCGAAGCAAAATTTACCACTTGGTTAGATGAAAAAGCTGGTAAAGTGGGCTCTAAAACAGATGGTTTGGCAAAAGAACAAGCTGAAGCTAAAGCAAAAGCTTTAGAAGCTGAAAAAGCTGCCAATACTGCTAGAATTGCTGCCGCTGCTCCTGTTGTTGAAGAGGAAGTTGCTGAAGAAGTAGTAGAAGCTACCACTGAAGAGGCTACTGAAACTGCTGAGGTTGTTGTTGAAGAAACACCAAAAGATGCCACTGATGAAGCTACCAAACCTGAAAAAGAGGTTGTTAAAGAAACAGCAGAAGATGCTGCAACTGAAGAAGCTCCAGAAGTAAAAGAAGAAGAATAAAAAAATGATTTTTTATACTTTTAAACTCCGATAGATGTATCGGAGTTTTTTGTATCTAAAAATGTCACATCGAGCGCAGTCGAGATGTCATTAATTTAATGTTTAATAGTTCTCGGACTGCGCTCGAACAGGCAAAACAGATAGATTCCGGCCTTCTCGGGAATGAAAAAAATATGTTTCAATGAAAAAAGAAGATTGTTTTTACTTAGGTAAAATTGTATCAAAATATAGTTTTAAAGGTGAACTTTTAATTAAGTTGGATACAGACCAACCCGAACTATACGAAGATTTGGACGCTATGTTCATTGAGGTCCGCAACACATTGATCCCTTTTTTTATCGAAAGTTCGCAACTGCATAAATCGAATTTATTGCGGGTGCAATTTGAAGATGTTACCAATGAAGCCGATGCCGATGCCTTAATAAAAAGTGATGTGTATTTACCTATCGAATTATTACCGAAACTTGAAGGCAACAAATTCTATTTTCACGAAGTTATTGGTTTTACCATGCAAGATATCAATTATGGTAAAGTGGGCACCATAGTAAGCATTAACGACTCCACCGCACAAGCCTTGTTTGAAGTTGAAAATAACGGAAAGGAAATACTGATACCTATGAACGATGCCTTTATTGACAAGGTAGATAGAAAAACAAAAACCATTTTTGTTAAAACTCCAGAAGGATTGATCGATTTATATTTGTAATCTATGTTGTCCGATAGAGAATCAAGACCGCTTCGCTGTTAGAATAAAGACTTGGTAGTAACTAACAGATAGACACACTAATTATTTTTTAAAACTAGTCCAAAAGTCTGGTAATTGAGGAAACACCCTAAAATAGAACCAATGATAATCTGTAAACATTTTTATCGGATAACAATATTTATAACCTGAATTGCATATAAAAAGAGGGGCTGATTTTTTAAAAATCAGCCCCTCTTTTTTGTCCATTAACTTTCTGCTACGCAACAAATTGTTCTCTACTTTTCATAGCATTCATATTACTATAAATAGTATCGCGTTGTTTTACCAATATTTTGCATGTGCTTAATGGCAAGTTAATTTCCCTGAGCAATTCGTTGTACTTTTCGATGCTTAATTCTTTCAACCTATAAACTTCTTCCATCAATT
The DNA here is from genome assembly GCF_052728615.1 of Mariniflexile sp. NCBI lineage: Bacteria > Pseudomonadati > Bacteroidota > Flavobacteriia > Flavobacteriales > Flavobacteriaceae > Mariniflexile > Mariniflexile sp. The sequence goes on from NZ_JBFVFE010000060.1 coordinate 15,295, forward strand.
CATCTTCATTATTCAATAGAAGAAAATTTTTGAAATTCATCGAAATTCTATATAAATCACTGCTCAACATCCCTAAAAACTTGGGGGTACCTTCTAACTTTTCAATTTCCCCTCTCAACTTTCTACCAAATTCATTTCTTTCAAAACCTCTTTCTCTAAAAAATGTTTTTAAATGGGATTCTGTAGCTAAATCAAGAGCTTCTAAATAAACCTTCTCAACTTCATAATTCATTACCAACAAATTATTTAGCATTCCTAAAATTTTTTCTGAAAACTTCATATAAATAATCTTTAGCTTAGCATTTTCAATAAATTATTTAAAGATGCGTATTGCGTTCACATCTGCATTGCAATATTAATAGCGTAATACATACAAACTTATTTTTTAACATAGTTTAATACTTATTAAGCTATTTTAACGGATTCTTTTTAATGTTTTTCTTAAATTATTAACACAAAACACATGTCCAACAAGCCATTCAAATTCAAGCAATTCGAGATTCAACAAGATAAATGTGCCATGAAAATTGGTACGGATGCTGTTTTGTTGGGCGCTTGGGCATCTGTTGAAAACCATCCATTTTCTATTTTGGATATTGGTGCTGGCACAGGAATTTTATCATTAATGTTAGCACAAAGAAGTGGTGCGGAGCTTATTGATGCCATAGAAATTGATGATGGTGCCTACGGGCAATGTGTGGATAATTTTGAAACATCGCCTTGGGGCGACCGACTTTTCTGTTACCATGCCTCTTTAGAGGAATTTGTTGATGAAATTGATGATAAATACGATTTGATAATTTCAAACCCGCCGTTTTATTCTCCCTCTCTGCCTTCGGCATCTCTGCCAAAGGGAGAGAAAACAAAATCCTCCGCAAGAAAAACAGCCCGGTTTAACGATGCTATGCCTTTTGGGCATTTAGTTGAAAGTGCTTCAAAACTACTGTCTGAAAACGGTATTTTTTCGGTCATCGTTCCTTTCAATGAAGAACCTACATTTACTGAATTAGCTGCGGCATCCAATCTTTTTCCAAAACGAGTGCTTCGTGTAAAAGGGAACCCAAATTCAGAATTTAAACGAAGTCTTATAGAATTTTCTTTCCGCGTTCCCGATAGCCATCTGGAAGAAATGAAAATTGACATGCTTATCATTGAAACAGAACGCCATCAATACACCGAAGATTATACAAATCTGACCAAAGATTTCTATTTAAAAATGTGATGGAACAATAAGATTTAATTAAATTTGAAGAATTATAATGATGAATTCATAAAAAAACACATCAATTGTTGATTATTTTCTTTTGAATGAATCAAGACACTCAAAATTAATGTCACGAACGGTAGTGAACTCCATCTGTCATTAATTTAAAATAAAATGACCAAATGAAGCCAGATTTATTTGAAGCACCAGACTATTATAACTTAGACGAACTCCTTTCTGAAGAACACAAATTGGTTAGAAATGCGGCGCGTGAATGGGTAAAACGTGAAGTTTCTCCCATAATTGAAGACTACGCGCAAAAAGCGGAATTTCCAAAACAGATCATTAATGGTTTGGCGGAAATTGGTGCTTTTGGCCCTTATATTCCTATGGAATATGGTGGCGCCGGGTTGGATCAAATCAGTTATGGGTTGATTATGCAGGAAATTGAACGTGGCGATTCTGGTATTCGCTCTACGGCCTCGGTACAATCCTCTTTGGTCATGTATCCCCTCTGGAAATATGGTAACGAAGCACAGCGTAAAAAATACCTGCCAAAATTGGCAAGTGGCGAATGGATGGGCTGTTTTGGATTAACCGAACCCGACCACGGCAGTAACCCTGGAAACATGGTTACCAATTTTAAGGACAAAGGCGATCATTATCTTTTAAATGGTGCCAAAATGTGGATCAGTAACGCACCATTTGCGCAAGTTGCCGTGGTTTGGGCGAAAGATGAAAGCGGACGCATACACGGATTATTGGTAGAACGCGGCATGGAAGGATTTACAACCCCGGAAACCCATAATAAATGGTCGTTAAGAGCCTCTGCCACTGGCGAACTTATTTTTGATAATGTTAAAGTTCCCAAAGAAAACCTATTGCCAAATAAATCGGGGTTGGGAGCACCACTCGGTTGTTTGGATTCGGCACGTTATGGCATTGCTTGGGGCGCTATTGGAGCTGCCATGGATTGTTATGATACCGCCCTTCGCTACAGTAAAGAGCGCATGCAATTTGGAAAACCCATCGGGCAGTTTCAACTTCAACAGAAAAAATTAGCCGAAATGATTACCGAAATTACCAAAGCCCAATTATTAGCTTGGAGATTGGGTGTTTTGCGCAATGACGGAAAAGCAACCTCCGCACAAATATCGATGGCAAAGCGCAACAATGTGGATATGGCAATCCATATTGCAAGAGAGGCAAGACAAATACTTGGCGGCATGGGCATTACCGGTGAGTATTCTGTAATGCGGCATGCCATGAACCTGGAAAGTGTGATAACTTATGAAGGCACGCACGATATCCATTTGCTCATTACCGGTTTCGATATAACAGGGTTAAATGCTTTTAAATAAGCAAATAATTTGCATTTAATTATCCCTACTGAAACGATTATTTTTAAGCAAAGTCTTTTAGATACTCAAAAATCTTTGTGATCCCTATAGCTGCCGGGACGTGTAAAATTTTGTGAACCTTTGTGAAATTACTATCACACAAAACACACCAAGAGGCACAAAATACACAAAGCAAAATCTTCTCAATAAAGAGCTTACTATAAATAACATAAAACCATTTTTAAAAGCATTTGTCCTAAAAATTATTTTTCACAAAACCCTAAATGCGCTAATTCCGTATATTTATATAAAAAAGAAAATGAAAAGCACTTGGCACTTGGTATTATTTTATACGCTAATTTCTTTTGCATGCAGCAATGTTGATAATGATGTTATAGATGAACCATTAAATGAAGAAACACCTATGGAAATTGATGAACCTGTTGTTGGCACTAAATCTAAAAACATCAAAATTTTAGCATTGGGGGATAGTTACACCATTGGACAAAGTGTTTGTGAAACCTGTAGATTCCCTGAGCAGTTAAAAGACAATTTAAAATTGAAATTTGATGCGACTTACAGTTTTGATCTGGAAATTATCGCCCAAACCGGGTGGACTACCAGCAATTTAAAAAGTGCTATAAACGCCCAAGATCCAGCAGCAAATAAAGATTTGGTAACTCTATTGATTGGCGTAAACAATCAATATCAAAACAATCCTTTTTCGTTATATGAACAAGAATTTCCAGAACTTGTTCAAACAGCAAAACGTTTGGCTAAAGGAAATATAAATAACGTGATTGTTGTTTCCATCCCCGATTATGCCTACACAACTTTTGGAGGTGGAAATAAATCCATTACTGATGCCATTGACAAATACAATGCTTTTGCTAAAAATTATTGTTTACAGAATGGTATTGATTTTGTAAACATAACCGATATTACCCGAATGGGACTTCAAGACACCGATCTTGTGGCTTCAGACGGCTTGCATCCTTCAAAATTAGCGTACAGTAAGTTTGTTGAACGCATACTCCCTATTGCTGTTCAAAAGCTTAAAGACTAATTGCTTTTTGAAAAGTATTTCAATTTAAAATGCCATTTGCTTACGTTTTTCCTTTCAAATAAAAAATTTAGACAATAACTGATTTTCGACAGGTTTTTAAAATAATTCCTAACTTAACTTTGGTATTTTAAAACAAATTATTTAACCTTTTTAAAGCTATGCAAGAATCAAGAAAAGACATTGTACAATTTATCAATTTACAATTAGCAGCTCTAGGACAGCCTATTTACAAAGATCGTGAAGATAGTGACAAAAAATTTTGCGACCCTAAATTTGAAGCGCTCACCGCTGGATTGATAAAGAGTGTTCGTGAAAGATCCAGATTATTGGCAAACCACCATTGTCCTGCAGATTCGAGAATTCAAAATTTTATAGATGATTATCTGAAAGAGGTTACAATCAATAAATCTTACAAACTGCCTAACAATACATTAATATTATCTAAGAAAGGGCACGCTAGAGAAGTAAGTTTGCCTCCTAACGGCAATTCCTTTAAAAGCGAATTGGTTACATCCAATAGAATAAAACAAGGCATTTTAAACAATCCGCTACATGATAAAAGAACCACAAAAGGCACTTTCCATATCGTAGAAGGTGATTTGCCTGTACCATTGGATAAAAAAGAAGTCCCTAAAATTGTTTTCGCACACTTTTTAAATGCGGCCTTTAATCCGTCGGACGATTTAAAAATCCTTCCCTTTACAAGCAACCAAGAAAACAAGGCAAAAACCATGGTATCTATGCTATTAAGACCCATTGTTTGTCCTGAAGTACAAGGCGTTATTGCCAAAAAAACCATGGAAGTCCGTTTTTTTGTGCCCGGTAACTTGGTAAGCAATTTAGATTTTGTGGAGTCTATTTTTGGTAATGCAGGAGACCCCAATTTAGCACAAAACGATGCCGCACTGGACACCGAGCATTGGACAGGACATACGGGATGCATTGTTTTAGCACCCCAATTGCTAACCCTTAAAAAGAAAGATGTTGGATTGCCCCACTTGGACGACGCAACAGAACGTCAAAAAAAAGATGGGATGTTTTGGACAGATGCCAACGAAAATTATAATGATGGCAGTGCTTTTAAAATTACATGTAGGGACGATAGAGGTGTAGTAGTTACCTTGATAGCCGATAATTATTACGGGTATTCCAAAAAAGAAATCAAGACCCAAATTAGCTACTCTGCAAATTTATTTGGTTTGGTTGAAGAGGAGCACGCTGGAGGCGCCATGGCTTTTGCAAGAAGAGTTATGGGGGATACCTTAGATGGTAGGGATTACTCTGAATTCCATGATAATAAGCATACTTTTGAAGAGGTTAAAACACTTTTAGGAAACCATATTGAGGTCATGCCTGAAAATTATGCCGTAGACAAAAAATACTCCAATATTGTTTACATTCCAGAATTTTCTTATGTAAACACCAATACCAATAGCATTACTTGGAAACATGATGGTAAAGACCAAAAATTAACCTTATCGCCATATAAAACCTACGTACATCCTACCGGAAATAAATTCAGATTGGAAAAACACAAGAGCATTAATTTATGGCGCATTGTCGATACGTTTGCAGAAGGCATTTTTTGCCATAAACCCTGTACCGTATCTGGGGGTGGAAAGTCTGAAATTTCAAAATCCATGCAAAACGCCATTACCTACAATACGTTTAACATCCATGACATTGACGAAGATTTTAAAAAAGCAGATGAAATAATAGAATTCAATTATTCTACGCGTTGGAAAACCAAAGACCCCAATAGGCCCAAATCGAGGCATTTTTTAAGCGAGGACAGAACCTTGAGCTCGGCGGTAAAACTGCTTACCCCTTCAGAAGAGAACTCAGATGAATTCAACGAATTTTTAGGTAATATCCCCGTACACATTCGGTCGTTGGTGCTTTTCGTAAAACGGTTGTACAGACAAGCACATGGTGCTTTAACATGGAAAGATTATATGTCCGTAGAAATCGTCAATGGGCAAAAAGGAACGGGTCTTATGTATAACCATACTCCTGTTGTGGGTAGTTATGTACGCATTGGGTTCAATCAAAAAGGAAACTGGATGCTAAACAAATTGCGGTCTGATTTTTCTCCTTGTGAAAAAATCCAAACTGAAGATGATATTACAGCTTCAATAACATTGCCAAGAGAACAACTGAAAAACCTCAACCCGGAATACACCAATAAAAGCGTCAAAATACTGACCAATTGCGAAGCGCATTTGTTCCAAAGACCCGATGAAGCCGTTGTAAGAGGTTATGATAAAAATGCAGAGTTGGATATTGTTTCAAACGGACGCTTTTTAACAAATTATGAACTGTTGAAAAAAGCCGATGCCATTGCTATTTATGAAGATACCATCAACTTTGACAAATACACGCAACCCGTTAAAGACTTCATTGCAAGTATTGTAAACAGCAACAATGAAGAAGAATATTTTGTACTGCCATCACACACCAGAATTGTAGATGGTGAGCCCACTGCAAATCCCCGTTATTTGGAACCAAGCAGACATATTGAAGAAACGGAGGCAAGTTATTTGGCAGATACGGGCGTCCGATTGCTTAGAAAAATAAAACGTGATGAGCTTGTTATCCATGTGGTAAACGCGGTACTTCCCGGCAGAAGAAACAACCCGGTTGATAAGGCTGCGGGCATTCGGCCGTTGGCGGTGTACAACCCAATCCACTACCAAGAAACACCCGAATTGTTTATGGATTTTATTTGCAGTTTAACAGGTAAGTCGCCATCAACCACCGGAGCAGGTTCAGAGGGCGCATTAACCAAAGCCCCGTTTAATATGCTAACACCGACTACCGATTTGAACAATGCATTATTATCGCATATTTTAACGGAATCCAACGGGTTCAGTACCGCAGCAGGGTATGTAGGTGCCGAAAACAAGATAGACCATGACGTAAGTTTACTGATCCCGGAAATTTGGGCACGATTGGAACCACGGGATAGAGATCCTAAAGAACTGATTGCAAACGGTTCCTTAGAAAAATTAGATGATTTTAAGTACGATGGCGAAACCATATTGGCAAGCAGATTAGGGTACAGAATTACGAAAACCTTTGCGCTAAGATGCATGAACAGATTGTTTGATGAACCCACCGCTGTTTTTAACGAACGCATGCTAAAACCTGAAATTCAAGGGATTGAAGATTATGTGGATGGTATCAAGAATATTGTGGAAGCCCAACAAAAAGTGGCTTTAAGCTATTTTGAAGATGGCAGTGTTGGGGCGGCCATACCTCCTTTAAAAATATTATTGCACATTATGGCGCATGGCAACTACCAAGAAAAAACCATTGACAGCCCAGAACTACGCCAGTATTTTGACAGGAATTATGTATTGCAGAGCGATTGGTACAAACAAAGATTGGTTTTAAAACAGCAAAAGGACCTGCGATTTTATGATTCTCAAATAGCCTATTTGGAAGCCTTTATCAGCAACCCTAACAACGATATTTTAGTTGAAGAAATGACTATTGAAGATCGACTCAAATCAGTAAAGAAATCTTATAACCATGTAAAATCTCCTAAATATTTAGACGAATTGGTTGGCACCATAGGCGCAGATCCTCTGTATAGAAAGTGATTTTGTAAACTATCAAGAGGTTGAGATTTAAAAGAGTTGCTAATACAACATGCTAAACTCAGCAGTATCTGAATTTAAGTGAGATTCCATTAAATATGGACTCTTTAATAACAATTTAGACCAGTCAGGTTTTGAAAACCTGACTAGTCTTTTTTTTCTAATATTTTGTTTACATTTACTTCTATGTTTTCATCCAAAAAAAGATTAGATAACGCTTATAAAAACGCTAAAGTCGTTGCCTTTGATGACACGAGTAAATTTATATTGTTCAGTGATTGCCACCGGGGCGACAATAGTTTTGCCGACGATTTTGCCAACAACAGAAACATCTACTTTCATGCCCTAAAACATTACTACGCCAAAGGTTTTCAATATTTTGAGATTGGCGATGGTGACGAACTCTGGGAGAACCTCTCGTTTGAGCCTATTTTTGAAGCCCATAGAAATGTGTACATGCTCTTGCAACAATTCCATAAGGAAAACAGCCTGCACATGATATGGGGAAACCACGATATGGTTTACAGAAACCCAGAGTATGTAAAAAAGCACCTGACCACGTATTTTGATAAAAAATTAGGCATTGATGTCGATTTATTTCCGGGCATTGAATATCATGAAGGCATTATTCTAAAAAACAGTATTACAAACCAAGAAGTGTTTTTAACCCACGGGCATCAAGCCGATACGTGGAACTACCTGTTTTGGAAATGGAGCCGCTTTATGGTTCGGGTACTTTGGAAACCGTTGAACGTTATGGGAATTGCCGACCCTACAAGTCCTGCAAAAAACTACAGCGAATTGATAAAAGTAGAACGCAGGACCAAAAAATGGATTATTGAAAACAATAATTTAGTTACTGTTGTGGGCCACACGCACAGACCACGTTTTCCGGAACCTGGCGATATTGCGTTTTTTAACGATGGCAGTTGTGTTCACCCAAGAAGCATTACAGGTATAGAAATTGAAAACGGGCAAATTTCGCTTATTAAATGGCTTATAGATACGAATAATGATGGGGTGCTTCAAATAGTAAGAATATTGCTTGAAGGCCCGAGAAAATTGATTGCTTATAAAACAAATTCTTAGGTAATGGACCAGGGCAAACGCTTTTTTTAGGAACTTAATAATCTTTGTGGTCCCGAGCCATCGGAAGAGCCTCCCCACAATAGCGCATGTAGTTGATATTCGGTTGTTTTATGTCAAAATCTGGTTGTTCAGTGAAAGAAAACTGAAAAACAACTTTAGCACCTGGAAAGGAACTTATTTTTACATTAAAACCATAACC
>NZ_JBFVFE010000061.1:0-23650 GCF_052728615.1 Mariniflexile sp.
AATACTTGTTCTTTGTTGGTCATGGTTTCTTTGCAAATTACAAATTTTTTAAGAAATGGGAAATTTGTCGTGCACCCTTCCTGTCTAGCATAAATGACAAAACTAAACCACTATGGACTAAAAGTCCATAGGTTTGGTTCGCAGACTATAAGTCTGCTTCGTGAAATTCAAAAAAAAAAACACATAAAACTGTGATAATTAATTTGCGCCCCGAGCGATAGCGAATAGGCGAAGCAATTCGCGGTTAAAAATTTTTAGAAGCTAAAGCGAAATGCACTAAGGCACATAGTTTTAACTACATGTGAGACCAATAAATGTTAATAAAAAGTGCAATTTTAGAGATTCCTGCTTTTGCAGGAATTAAAAACCCGAAAAGCTGAGGGGATGCTTCTCGGGTTCATAACCAAGTTATGCCAGTATATTTTAATCTACATTATCGTGTAAAAACGAATTATTGCTTCTTATTTGAATATCGTCATTTTCATCCAATCCAATACTTGATCTTGACATATCAGTTTCAGACGAATGTTTGGCATCATCCAAATGGATGCCTTGACGCCTGTAAGCAGGCACTTTTTCTATATCATCAATTTTTGCGTTGTTGAATTTATAGTTGAAGTCCTTCATTTTGCGCCGGCGTTCTTCGGCGCGTTCTTTAAGGATCTCTGAAATGGGACTGTTCATTGGGTCTACTTCTTCATCGGTAATTGTTTCTTGAACCGGTGCTTTTACAACTTTCTTTTCAAACACGATTTCTTGATCCAATTCCTCCAACATTTCTTTAGTTTCCACCTGCTTTTTGTTCATGGACGATTCCAGTTCAATGTAATCTTCCAACGCATAGCGAATATCTCCTTTTTCATTCGTTTCGTTAACCGGTATTAACTCTACATAATCATTTACGGAAATTTTCTTAACATGATCATCAAATTCAAATGACATGCTATCTTCTTCTTCACCCCTATCCTTGGTATATAATGGTAAATCGAAAGTTAAAGTAATTTGCTTTTCTTCTTCCATATAATCTGAAACTACTTCTATATCGGCAATATCCTTATCCGCTTTAGACATTCTGGTAACCGGTTTAATGATAAAATCATCTTCTTGCTGAACGTTTGCACGCACATCTTCATAAACAACTTTAATGTTTTTTATAAGTTGAGAAGTGGGTATTAAATCTATATGGTTGGTTGAATGTTTGTTTGTTTTATCCTTGTTTACAACCGTTTTCTCAAATTTAAAAGGCTTGTCATCTTCTAAATCGAAATCTAAAGTATGTTTAACTATAGGAGTTTCTTTCTTCTCTTTTAACTCGATGATTGGGGCAATAATAGCTGGTTCTTTTTCTTTAGAACGAATATCTAAATCTTCACTAATAAGTGAATGGACTACTTTTTTAGTTTCGGTATTGGAAATTTCGTCCTGTTGTTCTATATTGAAACCCGTAGCAATAATGGTTACAGCGATGGATTCTTCTAAACTTTCATCTTCACCAACCCCCATAATAATATTGGCGCCATGGCCTGCTTCATTTTGGATGTGATCGTTTATTTCACCTATTTCATCAATGGTAATTTCATGGGTTCCTGAAACTATTAGCAGCAATACATTTTTAGCTCCGGTAATTTTATTATCGTTCAACAATGGCGAATCCAAGGCTTTACGGATAGCATCTTGCGCACGACTTTCCCCTGATGCCAATGCCGACCCCATAATGGCGGTGCCACTATTGCTCAATACGGTTTTGGCATCGCGTAAATCGATGTTTTGCGTGTAGTGGTGCGTAATAACTTCGGCGATACCACGAGCAGCGGTAGATAGCACTTCATCGGCTTTAGAGAATCCTGCTTTAAAACCAAGATTGCCATACACTTCACGAAGTTTGTTGTTATTTATTACGATTAACGAATCGACTACGTTTCTTAAATTCTCAATACCAATTTGAGCTTGTTCAATACGCATTTTGCCTTCAAACTGAAATGGCATCGTAACGATTCCTACCGTTAAGATATCCAAATCTTTAGCCATTTTAGCAATAATAGGAGCAGCACCGGTACCTGTTCCGCCTCCCATACCTGCGGTAATGAAAACCATTTTGGTATTGGTGTCAAGCATGGTCGAAATATCCTCGAAACTTTCCACAGCAGATTGCTCGCCAACATGTGGGTTGGCTCCCGCGCCCAATCCTTCGGTTAAATTTAAACCCAACTGGATTTTGTTTGGCACGCCACTGTTTTGAAGCGCTTGTGCATCTGTATTACAGATGTAAAAATCGACTCCTTTAATGCCTTGTTGGAACATGTGGTTTATGGCATTGCTGCCGCCACCGCCCACACCAATAACCTTAATGACATTTGATTGGTTTTTAGGTAAATCAAATGCGATACTTGCGAATTCTTTTTTGCTGCTCATAAATTCTGTTTTACTGGTAGCCCTCTCTGTCTCTTTGGGACATCTCTCCCAAAGGGAGAGAAAGGCCTAATTAAAAATTATTTAATATGATGTATATTTTGTCACTCTGCGTTGTCTAAAAAATCTTTAACACGCTCTGTTAATTTGTCCAGAAAAGAACGGCGCTCCTTTAACGGTTTTTCTTTAATTTCCTCAATTGGTTTTTCCTCTTCTTTAGCAGCTTGTTTTTTCTCTTGCTGCTCGATCTTTTTGCGCTCGTTGCGTTTTAAACCATCCAAAACCAAACCAACTGCCGTGGCATATAATGGGCTTGTAACATCCTCATCGCTATCGCCCGCCAAATGTTCGTTGGGGTAGCCTATTCTGGTATCCATGCCGGTTATATACTCCACCAACTGTTTTAAATGCTTTAATTGGGCACCACCACCTGTCAAAACAATACCTGCAATGAGCTTTTTCTTTTGCTCCTCGTGCCCGTAGTTTTTAATTTCCACATACACTTGCTCAATGATTTCAACAATACGCGCATGGATTATTTTTGAGAGGTTTTTAAGGGTTATCTCCTTGGGTTCCCTACCCCGTAAACCTGGGATCGATACAATTTCGTTATCCTTATTTTCCCCAGGCCATGCCGATCCAAATTTTATCTTTAATAATTCCGCTTGCTTTTCTATAATGGAACAACCTTCTTTAATATCTTCAGTGATTACATTGCCTCCGAAAGGAATCACCGCGGTATGACGGATGATGCCGTCCCTAAAAATGGCCAAATCGGTGGTGCCACCTCCTATATCAATCAACGCGACGCCTGCTTCTTTTTCTTCCTGACTTAACACCGCATTTGCCGATGCCAATGGTTCCAACGTGATGCCTTCTAAATTCAACCCTGAACTTTGAATGCATCGCCCCACATTTCTTATAGAGGACACTTGCCCCACAACCACATGGAAATTGGCTTCCAATCGGCCACCGTACATCCCAATGGGCTCTTTTATTTCACCTTGACCATCCACCTTATATTCTTGTGGCAATACGTGAATGATCTCTTCCCCGGGAAGCATCACCAACTTATGCACTTGGTTTATAAGTCGGTCAATATCCTCTTCATCAATAACCGTTTCAGAATTTGCCCTGGTTATGTAATCGCTGTGTTGCAAACTGCGTATATGTTGACCAGCAATACCCACGGTAACGCCTTCAATCTTAATATCCGAAGCCGCCTCTGCCTCTTGTACCGCTTGCTGTATGGATTGGATGGTTTGTGTAATATTGTTAACCACGCCACGATGTACGCCCAAACTTTTAGACTTGCCAATGCCCAAAATTTCGACTTTACCGTACTCGTTTTTGCGACCAATCATAGCCACAATTTTTGTGGTCCCTATGTCTAATCCTACTGCTAAATTATGCTCCATGGCTTATATTTTGGTACATACTACTTGGTTATCAAACTGCAAATTGACTTTACTATAATTATCAAGCGTTTCTTCTTTGATGCTTTCTTGATAAAACGCTTTTAGGTTATTGATTTTTTTATCTAAAAACCCCACATCTCCCAACTGAACTAAAAAATGGCACTGTCTAAGTTTCAAATAAATCACACCATCAAAACCTTGATGGATTTCTATAACATGTTTCTTTAAGAATTCATCTTCCTTAATTTTATTTGCAACTGTAAAGATGCTCTTTAAATTGTTTTTTTCAACATAACCGGTAACCAATGGCACTCTCGCAGAAAAATTGCTGGACAGCGGCATGAAAAAACCATCGCTATCGATGTAATAAGACGCATTGGTGCTTACTCGTGCAATAGGGGTTTTTTGTTCTATTTCCGCTTTAAGTGTGCCATTTACAGTAACATACACTTCCGCAGATTTTATCATGGGATTAGATTTCAGGGCAATCTCTAACGCATTCAAAGCTAAAGTTTCTTTAGGTACATTTTTAACACCCCGGAAATTTTGTATTAACAATTTACTAACATTTTCATTGGTTATAAACAAGTTGCTTTCTCCAATAAATTCAACATGGGGCATTGAAACAGGCCTCACAGAATTTCTTTTTGAGGCAAAGGAATACAAGAAGATTACCAACCCCATCAAAACCATCATCTTTATGTAATTCCAATTAATTTTCAAGACTGAATTCTTTTTTAATATGTTTCACTTCTTCTCCAATATCTCCCGCACCAATGGTCAATACAATTTGGGCTTCACTTTCGTGGATTTTTTTCAGCAAATCTGCTTTAGTTACCAATTGTTTGTTTTCATTGGTCATTTTACTCAATAACCACGCTGATGTGACGCCTTCCATGGGTAATTCCCTTGCTGGATAGATATCCAACAACAACACCTCGTCAAACTGCGACAGACTTTTGGCAAAATCGTCAATAAAATCGCGGGTTCTACTGAATAAATGGGGTTGGAAAATGGCCAACACTTTTTTATTCGGATACATTTCCCGAACCGCTTGGTGCACCGCATTTATTTCCTCGGGATGATGCGCATAATCATCAATATAAACGAAATCTTCTGTTTTAATTTGATAGGTAAATCGACGCTTTACGCCTTTAAAGGACGCTAATGCATTGGCGAGCTGCCGGTAAGGGCAACCATATTCTACAGCCATCGCCAAGGCTATTAGTGCATTAGACAGATTGTGCCTGCCCGGTAGGTTAAATTTTAAATTTTCGAGCACTGTTTTTGGCGTTTTCACATCAAAAACATAGGTGCCATTTTCTATTTTTATATTTTGAACCGAATAATCGGAATCATCCTCAATACCGTAAGTAATACCTTGAATTGGCAGACCATTACGGACGAACAATTTTCCGTTGGGTTTTAGTCTTTTTGAAAAATCTTCAAATGATTTTACCAATTCCGAAGCATCTCCATAAATATCCAAATGATCGGCATCCATAGAGGTAATACAAGCCAAATTTGGCGATAAGGTTAAAAATGAACGGTCAAACTCATCAGCCTCCACCACCGAAACCTCTGTGCCGTTAAGTATTAAATTAGAATTGTAATTTTCGCAAATGCCTCCTAAAAAAGCTGTTAAAGGCACATTGCATTCATTCAGCAAATGTCCTAAAATGCTTGAGGTGGTGGTTTTTCCATGCGTACCGGCAACCGCTAAACAAAAGGTATTTTCGGTAATCAAGCCTAAAATTTGGGAACGTTTTAAAATTTGAAAACCATTGTTTTTAAAATATTCAAACTCCAAGTGCCCTTTCGGAATGGCGGGCGTGTAAACAACCAAAGTGGTTTCTTTATTTAAGCAAGATGGTGGAATGTTTTTAACCGCATCCTCAAAATGGACTTCAATACCTAAAGCCACTAAACCATCCGTTATTTCAGAAGGCGTTTTATCATATCCTGCCACCACTTTTCCGTTTGCAACAAAATAGCGTGCCAAAGCACTCATGCCGATGCCGCCAATGCCGATGAAATAGATGTTTGCCCATCCCATCCCGATAGCTATCGGGACTCCAAAGGGAAGGGCCTTATCATTGTTTGATATGTTATTACCGTTGTTATTCATATTCATTTTTGGTTTCTTCCCTTCGGGAAGACGGAAGATGGGCTTAAAAGTTTTTCAACTTCATCCGCTATGTGATTTGTAGCATCAACCAATGCTAATTTTTTTATGTTATCGCTTAATTTCTTTTGTTTCTCTGGCGATGCGATAAGTTGTGAAAATTTATTTTCAAAATCAGCATCCAAATCTTCTTCTTTAATGATCATGGCTGCCTCTTTATCTACAATGGCCATAGCATTTTTTGTTTGATGGTCTTCGGCAACATTGGGCGACGGCACAAAAATGACCGGTTTACTTACGATGCAAAGCTCGGACACCGAACTGGCACCGGCGCGTGAAATAATAATATCTGCCGCTGCATAAGCCAAATCCATATTATTTATAAACTCATGAACCTGTACGTTATTGGTATGGCTATAAATTTTAAACTGACTGTAATACAACTTCCCGCATTGCCATATTACTTGAACGTTTTTGGTATCTAAAAAGTCCAGTTCTTTCTCGATAAGCTGGTTGATACGTCTCGACCCCAAACTTCCACCCATTACCAAAAGCGTATATTTTCCATGTTTTAAATCGAAAAAGTTTTTGGCTTCAACCGTTTTCGTTTCAATATCCAACAAATCTTTGCGGACTGGGTTGCCTGTTTTTATTATTTTATCTTTTGGGAAAAAACGTTCCAAACCATCATAAGCAACACAAATTTTCTGAGCTCTTTTACCCAATACTTTATTGGTAATCCCCGGATAGGAATTCTGTTCCTGTATTAAACAGGGTATTTTTTTCAATGCAGCCACTTGCAACAAAGGGCCACTGGCAAAACCACCTGTACCGATGGCCACATCTGGTTTAAAAGATCTTACTATTCTTCTGGCATCCCGCAAGCTGCTGATCAGTTTAAGTGGAAACATGAGGTTTTTCAATGTCAATTCCCGCTGAATCCCAGAAATCCAAAGTCCTTTTATTTCATAGCCCGCTTGTGGCACTTTTTCCATTTCCATTCTGTCCTTAGCGCCAACAAATAAAAACTCAGCATCTGGAAAACGTGATTTTAATTCGTTTGCAATGGCGATGGCAGGATAGATATGTCCGCCAGTACCGCCGCCAGATAATATGATTCTATATGTTTTTGATTTACGATTCACGATTTACGATTTACGATTGCGCATAGTCTTAATTGACGCTACAACAATTGATAATAACTCATTAGCTTCTACATGCAATCTTTTTAACTCCACATGCTCGGTATTACTTATTTCTAAAAACAATTCTAAGAAATACATACTTTCATCTGCTTCTTCTTCGACTATTTTAAGCTTATTTATAAAATCTGCATCTGATTTTGCTCTACAAGCAGCTCTATAATTTGCGCCAACAGAACTTGAACATCTTATTAATTGGTTACAAAACGCATTATATTCTCTTGAAACAGGGAATTTAGCACACAAGCGCCAACAATCTGATGCAAATCTTTTAGTTCTATTTTTTAATACTTCTTTCATCTGCCTCTATTATTTTGTTTAAGTTGTATGATAAAATCTAATTCTGATGTTTCATTTATACTAATTCGTAAATCCAAAATCGTCAATCGTAATTCTTTTTAAATCGCTTCAGAAAGGATTTCCAACGGATTTTCATCCATCGTTTCCTGTTCCTTGATTTCTTCCCGTTTTGCACTCACACTTAATATGATTCCTATGGCTAAAGAGGTCATCCAAATAGAAGTTCCACCACTACTGATTAATGGCAATGTTTGCCCTGTAACCGGAAATAATTCCACAGCAACAGCCATATTAATCAATGCTTGAAACACAATGGGCAACCCAACGCCCAGCACCAATAATTTACCAAAGATGGTATCCGATTTTTGGGCAACAATCACAATTCTAAACAAAAACCACATGTAAAGAATCATGATGAAAGAACCTCCAATAATGCCGTATTCCTCAATAATAATGGCAAAAATGAAATCGGATGACGATTGTGGCAAAAAATTCTTTTGAATGCTTTTTCCAGGGCCAACACCTTGAATACCTCCCGTTGCAATGGCTATTTTAGCTTTCTCAATTTGATAATCGGCTTCAGTATCTTCATTGTTTGAAAAATTTTTAATTCTATTTTCCCAAGTTTCCACTTTTACATTTAATGGGCCGGAAGTTAATTTTGCCACCATTACAAAAAGCACTAAAGCAATCACTCCCAACCCTAGAATGATTCCCATATATCGAAGGGGATAACCGCCTAGAAAAACCAAGATGAGCACCATTAAAAATATAATGGCCGCTGTTGAAAAGTTGGATGGCAATATAAGAGCCAATACCAAAAAAACAGGCATCCAAAGTGGTAAAATGGAACTTTTAAAAGTGATTTCCTTATCTTTTATTTTCGACATATACCGCGCTACATACACCATTAATACGACCGATGCGAAAGTTGATGTTTGAAACGACACCCCTACAATAGGAATCTGGATCCATCTACTGGCATTGGCCCCTTCAATAGTCGTTCCTTGAAGCATGGTAATTCCTAATAACACCAACACCACAGGAATCATCACCAATGACAAACCTTTAAAATACCGATACGGAATTTTATGAACCCCATACATAATGGCAAACCCCAATGACAAGTGAACCAAATGTTTAATCAAAAACGCAAAAGTACTCCCGCCACCATTTTTATAGGCGAGGTTACTGGCTGCACTATAAACAGGCAAGAAGGACACAATGGCCAATAAAGCAACAATGGCCCAAATTAACCGGTCTCCTTTTATGTTATTGAATAGTGTTTGCATTTCTTATTCCTGCGTAGGCAGGAATCTCATTTTAATTAGTTATATTTTTTTATAGCAACGAATATCATATCGTTTAGCATGTTTGGATTTTATACCCTTCCGTCTTTATTCCGAAAAAAATCGGAATAAATCCACCTTCCCTTAAAAAAAGGGAAGGAGTTATTAATTACTTTATTTTTATTTATTTTATAATACCTACAAGGTTTTTAAAACCTTGCAGGATTAATTCAGTTAATTTTCCACAACCGTTTCTTCCCTTTGGGAAGATTAAGATGGACTTTTTTTACAAATTCCTTACAGCATCTTTAAATTGGCGCCCTCGGTCTTCATAGTCTTCAAACAAATCAAAACTTGCACAGGCAGGCGACAGCAATACATTATCACCAGATTCAGCAATTTTGTATGCTATTTTTACCGCTTCACCCATAAATTGGGTCTCAACAATAACATCAACCATGTTTCCAAAGGCGTTTATAAGTTTTTCATTATCTACGCCCAAACAAATAATAGCTTTCACTTTTTCGTTTACAAAAGGAAACAACTCCTCATAATTATTGCCTTTATCTTCCCCACCAACAATCCAAACGGTTGGCGCATCCATACTTTCCAAAGCATAATAGGTTGCATTGACATTGGTTGCTTTTGAATCGTTTATATACTGAACTTTATTGATTTTAAGAACCTGCTCCAAACGATGCTCAACGCCTTGAAAATTCTCTAAACTTTCGCGAATCATCTGTTTCCTGATTTTTAATAAATGAGCCACAGTAGAAGCAGCCATCGCATTTTTAATGTTGTGGTTTCCTTCTAAAGTAAGACTTGATGTTGGCATGATTATTTGGTTGTTATTTATTGTTATTATTATATTCTGTTTGTCTAAATACGCACCATTTTCTATTTTTTTAACCAATGAAAATGGCAATAATGTGGATTGAACTGGGTGGTTTTTTAACCAATTTGTTAAAATGTCATCATCGGCATCATAAATCAAATAATCGTCTTTTGTTTGATTTTCAGCTATTCTGAATTTTGAAACGATATAATTCTCTAATTTGTAATCGTACCGATCTAAATGATCGGGTGTAATATTTGTGATTACCGCTATATGGGGTTTAAAATCAACAATATCATCTAACTGAAAACTGCTTATTTCCAACACATAATTAGGGTAATTTTTTTCCAGAATTTGTTTTGCAAAACTGTCGCCAATGTTTCCCGCCAACCCAACATTCAATTCTTGTTTTAAAATATGGTGGGTTAAGGTTGCTGTGGTTGTTTTACCATTGCTTCCTGTAATACCAACAATGGTAGCGTTGGTAAACTTAGAAGCGAATTCAATTTCTGAAACCACTGAAATTCCTTTTTCGCGAATCTGTTTTACCAAAGGTGCTTTATCAGGAATTCCCGGGCTTTTCATTAGGATGTCGGCATTCAGGATTTTTTTTTCCGTATGCTTTTCATCTTCCCATTCAATCTCATTATGTACAAGAACTTCTTTATATTTTTCTTTTATTTTTCCCTTATCGGAAACAAAAACCTCATAGCCTTTTGCTTTTCCTAAAAGTGCCGTTCCTACACCACTTTCTCCGCCTCCTAATATGACTAATCTCATGATTTACGATTTTAGAATTACGATTTACGACATCCTTTAATTAAAATTCCAATGCTGAAATTCCAAATTCCAAAAAAACAATCCAATATTTTAAAATTTCTATTCATACTTAATCGTAAATCTAAAATCGTCATTCGTAAATCCGGTTATCTAATTTTTAATGTCACTATTGAAATAATAGCCAGTAAAATGCCCACAATCCAAAAACGGGTAACAATTTTACTTTCATGATATCCCGATTTTTGATAATGGTGATGCAAGGGCGACATTTTGAAAATACGCCGTCCCTTACCATATTTTTTCTTGGTGTATTTAAACCAGCCCACTTGCATGATTACCGATAAATTTTCTGCTAAAAATATACCGCACAGCACTGGAATGAGCCACTCTTTACGAACCGCAATGGCTATGACCGCTATTATGCCGCCAATTGTTAAACTACCTGTATCGCCCATAAAAACGGTTGCGGGATAGGTGTTGTACCATAAAAACCCAATAAGTGCTCCCACAAAAGCGGTGATATAAATGGTAATTTCCTCTACCCTTGGGATGTACATAATATTGAGATAATCTGAGAAAATGATATTACCGGACACCCAAGCAAAAATCCCTAAAGTAAGCACGATGATGGCCGAAGTTCCTGCTGCCAATCCATCGATCCCATCAGTAAGGTTTGCTCCGTTTGAAACAGCAGTAATAATAATTATGGATATAAGAATGAATATGATCCAGGCATATTTATCCAGTTTCGGACTTACCCATGTTATGATATTGGCATAATCAAACTCATTCCCTTTTACAAAAGGAATGGTTGTTTTGGTGGACTTTACTTCTTCTTTAAAAAGTTTTGTTGGAGAAATATTTGGGTCATCTGCCAACATTTTTTGTCGAATCTCAATAGGCAATTTCTCCTTGATGGTAACGTGGGGACTAAAATATAACGTGGCACCCACGATAATTCCCAAACCGATTTGTCCCATCACTTTAAAGCGTCCTTTTAATCCTTCTTTGTCTTTTTTAAACTTCTTAATGTAATCGTCTATAAAACCAATCGTTCCCATCCATAACGTGGTAATAATCAGTAATATCACATATACATTATCTAATTTTGACAACAATAATACAGGTATCAAGGTGGCTAGAATAATGATAATACCACCCATGGTTGGCGTGCCGGCTTTTTCTTGTTGGCCTTCCAAACCTAAATCCCTAATAGTTTCGCCCACTTGTTGCTTTTGTAAAAAACGAATGATACGCTTTCCGTAAATAGTAGAAATTAACAATGACAAAATCATGGCTGTGGCTGCTCTAAAGGTAATGAACCCAAAGAGCGATGCTCCAGGAATCTGGAATTGCTTTTCTAAATAATCGAATAGGTAGTATAACATTTGTTTGTTGTTGGGTTGTTTGTTGTTGGGTTGTTTGTTGTTGGGTTGTTTGTTGTTGGGTTGTAAAATTATCTTAACAACCTCACAACAAACGACTTAACTTTTCTATTTTTTTAATTGGTTTAAAATTTCTTGTACTAGTTTAAAATCATCAAAATCAAAGCGTTCGCCTTTTATTTCCTGATAGGTTTCATGTCCTTTTCCCGCTATAAGAATAATGTCGTTTGGCTGTGCCATTTGGCAGGCCGTTTTTATGGCTTGGGCTCTATCGGTTATGGTCAATGCTTTTTTATAATTTTGGGGCTCTACGCCTTTTTCAATTTCTTTTAATATGGTTTCTGGATTTTCACTTCGCGGGTTATCACTCGTGAAAATAACCTTGGAACTCAAAGCAGTAGCTATATGCCCCATTTTTGGGCGCTTGGTTTTATCCCTATCGCCACCACAACCAACTACCGTTATCAATTCTTCGTTTTTAGTGCGAATGCTGTTAATGGTTTCCAATACATTTTGAAGGGCATCGGGCGTGTGGGCATAATCAACAATAGCGGTGATTTTTTTGTTTGAAATGATATACTGAAACCGGCCGCTGACACTTTCCAATTCGCTTATCAACCGCAGGATCTCTACTTTCTCAAGCCCTAATAATTCCGCAGTAGCGTAAATTGCCAAAATATTATAGGCATTAAAGTTTCCGACGAGGCGTGTCCAAACTTCCCCATCATTTATTTTTAACAAAAGTCCTCCGAATTGGTTTTCAAGTATTTGCGATTTATAATCGGCATAACTTTTTAAAGCGTAGGTATATTTTCTAGCCTTTGTGTTTTGCAACATGACCAGACCGTTTTTATCATCAATGTTTACAAGTGCAAATGCTTTTTCGGGAAGCCCATCGAAAAACGATTTCTTTACATCACGATATTCTGCAAACGTGTTGTGATAATCGAGATGGTCATGCGAAAGATTGGTAAAAATACCGCCTTCAAAACGCAAACCTTCCGTTCTGTATTGATGGATTCCGTGCGAGCTCACTTCCATAAAGCAAAACTCCACACCTGCCACATTCATGTCATTCAAATACTTATTAATGGTTAAGGAATCGGGCGTTGTATGGGTTGCTTTGTGCTCCATAGTATCCACCATAATTTTTACGGTAGATAACAAGCCCACTTTGTAACCCGCTTTTTTAAACAACTGATACAGTAAACTCGCCACCGTAGTTTTTCCGTTAGTTCCGGTAACGCCTACAAGCTTTAAATTTTCTGATGGATTGCCATAAAAATTGGAAGCCATAAACGCCAATGCTTTATTGGAATTATCCACCTCAACATACGTAACGCCATCGGCCAGTTTTTCGGGCATTTTTTCGCAAATAACAGCCACAGCCCCTTGCTTTATAGCAACATCAATAAATGTATGCCCATCGGAAATACTGCCTTTAATAGCCACAAAAACATCACCGCTTTTAATATTTCTGGAATCAAAATCTATTGCATTCAATGGAACGCTGGTAGATCCTGCCACGGCATTAATGGTCACTTTATATAATATGTCTTTTAATGCGATCATGAAGCTGATAAAACGACTGTTTGGTTATTCTTTAATTTTATATTTTGTTCGATGGATTGCTTTTTAACAATCCCGCTACCTTCTAATTTTACTTTTACTTTTACCTGCATATTTTCCAACAGTGCCAAAGCGTCCATTGCGGGCAAACCTATGAGATTTGGCATGATGGTTTTATAGGTTTGTGCCACATTATAAAAGCTTTCATATTCTTTTTCTACGGAAGCCACTTTAACATTTAAAGATTTGATTTCATCCACAATGGGGGTGTCGGTAAATATTTTTTGGGCTATTTTTTTGAACACAGGCCCTGATACATCGGCACCGTAATACCCCACACTTTTATCGGGTTCGTGGATTACCACAATGCATGAATATTTAGGATTTTCCGCAGGAAAATAACCAGCAAACGAGGAGATATAGCTCAATTTATCCTTATTGGCATAATCTTTTTGGCAGGTACCTGTTTTTCCTGCCATCGAGAAATTTTCAGAATACAATCTATGCCCGGTGCCATGTTTCTTTTCCACCACATTTTTAAGTAATTGCTGTACTTTGGCAACGGTTTCTTTGGAACAGATTTGTTTATTGATGACTTCCTTTTCAAAAGGCACAATCACATCGCCAAATTCTTTGACCTCTCTTAAAAATTGTGGTTTTACCATTTCACCATTATTGGCAATGGCATTGTAAAAAGTGAGCGTTTGAAGCGGCGTAAACGACACCCCATAACCGTAAGCCATCCATTGCAAGGCAATACCACTCCAGCGTCCGTTTTTAATCCTCGGGTCTGGAATAATAGGCTTTCCTTCTCCTATAATGGGCAGATTCAAACCTTTGTTAAGGTCCATGGCGTAAAGCCTATCTACAAATTTGCTGGGATTTTTTCTATAGGCTTCATCAATGGCAGCAACCATCCCGGTATTTGAAGAGAGTTCAAAAGCCCTTGAAAGCGTTATTTTACCATAACCTCTATGATTGGAATCTTCCACATGTTTACCATAAAAAGTGAGTCTTCCATTTTTTGTATCAACAACCGTAGAGGTATCAACCACCTTATCTTCCAAAGCCGCCGTAATTGCCATTAGTTTAAAGGTTGAACCTGGTTCATGGCTTTCTCCCACCGCATAATTCAACCGTTCGTAATAATAGCCATCCGTATTTCTTCCTAAATTTGAAATCGCTCGAATCTCGCCTGTTTTGGTTTCCATAACCACCACGCAACCGTGGTCTGCTTTATACTTTTCCAACTGTTCTAAAAGTGCGTGGTGTGCAATATCTTGAATGTTCACATCAATAGTAGTATAAACGTCATAGCCGTTTTTTGGGTCAATTTCATTAGCATCATTTAAAGGTTTCCATTGCCCCTTGCCTATTTGCTGCTTTTTGCGTTGCCCATCGGTTCCCCGTAAATATTTTACCCCAAAAGCACCATCAATACCTGCTCTGGTAACGTTGCCGTTTTCATCAAAACGTTCATAACCAATGGCACGTTGCGCGATCCCACCCATGGGATGCTCGCGTTTGGTAGTTTGCTCTACAATCAAGCCGCCTTTAAAGGCACCCAATTCCAATAATGGAAAATTGCGCAAGCGTGTATAATCGGAATACCCGATATTTCGAGCCAACAAATAATACCTGTTTTTGTTGGCCCGAGCCTTCCTAATTTCTTGTTGATAATAGCTTGACGGTTTTCCAGAATATTGAGAGAGGGAATCACTTAAGGGTTTTACATACTTTTCAAATGTTTTGTTTGAAGGTGTTATGGCATCCAAACGAATATCGTATTTAGGGATTGAGGTAGCCAACAAGTTTCCTTTAACAGAATACACATTACCCCTGTTGGCAGGAATAACCACATTTTTTATAACACGTTCGGTAGCCATGGCTCGATACTTATCGCCTTGTAAAAATTGCACGCTAAACAGTTTAAACATGACGGCAAGCCCGAACACGAACAGACATCCTGCTATAAAATACAATCTGTTTAATATGCTTTTGTCGTTTATCACTAAAACTCGATTTTACTTTTGGGATTTTACTTTTATTTTTTTTGGCGGAATCACCGATGGTGCTATATTTTTTTCTTTCATAACCTCCATGACATTGGATTCCATTTTAAGTTTCATAAGTTTTGAACGTCCATCGATAAAAGCAGAACGCATTTCACTCACTTCGTTTTTCAATCTTGCTATTTCGTACACTTTTTTATCGGCACTGTGCGAGCTTGCAATCATGACGATGGTTAAGCTCGAAATGAAAATGATAAACCTCCAATTCTTAAAGGAATCATCACTTACCAAAAAGGTGCCTTTTAATATTTTATAGATGTTTTTTTTCATTCTTTATCCCTGCTAAAGCAGGAATGTTTTTTATACCACAAACTCGCGAATTTTTTTCCCTCTGTCTTTCTGAAACACCCGTCCAAAGGGAAGCATTGATTACTTAATATTATTCTAAAACCCTTCCGTCTTTAATTCCTTGTACGGAATTAAATCCACCTTCCCTTAAAAAAGGGAAGGAGTTTTAAATACTACACTTTTTCAGCAATGCGAAGCTTGGCACTTCTTGCTCTACTATTGTTTTTTATTTCTTCTTTTGAAGGCACTACCAAACCATTTACTTTTTTTAATGGTACTTCAAAATTTCCATACATATCGCGTACTGGCTCACCTTCAAACATCCCATTTCTTATAAAGCGTTTTACCAACCGATCTTCCAACGAGTGGTAGGAAATTAAGCTGAGCCTTCCGCCTTGTTTTAAAATATCTGGTGTTTGTTCTAAAAATTCCTTTAAAGCTTCTATTTCCTGATTTACCTCAATTCTGATCGCTTGATATATTTGCGCCAACACTTTATTTTCATGCCGTGGTGGCAAAAACTTATTCAATACCTTTTTGAGTTCTTCGCTTGTAACAATGGGCTGCAATGCGCGTTGATCAACAATTACCTTTGCCATGGCTGGAGCCGACCGCAACTCGCCATATAGCAAAAGCACATTTTTGAGCTGCTCCTCGTCGTATTTATTTACCACTTCAAAAGCAGAAAGTGCATTTTGCTGATTCATTCGCATGTCTAAATTTGCTTCGAAGCGTGTTGAAAATCCCCGTTCAGCAACATCAAATTGGTGCGACGATACCCCAAAGTCTGCTAAAATGCCATCCACTTGTTTCACACCGTAAAATCTTAAAAAGCGTTTTACGTATCTAAAATTTTCGTTTATCAATGTAAACCTCTCGTCGTCTATGGTATTTAAAAGAGCATCTTGATCTTGATCGAAAGCAAACAATTTTCCTTTAGCCCCCAATCGTTTCAACATTTCCTTACTGTGCCCGCCACCTCCAAAAGTCACATCTACATAAACACCTTCTGGATTGATATTTAATCCATCAACGGTTTCTTTTAAGAGCACGGGGTTATGATATTCCATCGTCATCATTATCTTGTCCCATCACTTCTTCCGCTAAATCTGCAAAATCAATTGTAGCGTCGTCAATGGCTTGTTCGTATAAATCCTTATCCCAAATTTCAATGATATTAATAGCCGATGTTATGACGATATCTTTCGAAATATTTGCAAAAACGGTCAAATCTTTTGGGATTAACAAACGTCCGTTCACATCTACCTCAACCATTTTAACACCTGCTGTAAACCGACGGATAAAATCGTTGTTCTTCTTTTTAAACTTATTAAGCTTATTTATTTTTTGCATCAGCACGTGCCACTCGCCCATGGGGTACAACTCCAAACACTTTTGAAACACCGAACGACGCAGCACAAACCCATTTGGCAACACCGATGACAACTGCTTTTTTAAAGCCGCAGGCATCATGAGTCTGCCTTTGGCATCCACCTTACAATCGTATGTTCCTGTTAATAAGTCCAATGTGATTTGTTGCGCTTTTAGAGTTTAAGTTTCAAATATATTGAAAATTTTACCACTTTTTACCACTTTATACCACTTTGTTGATAATTTTTCGATTAAACGTCTCCAATGCGCGGTTTTATTATGGCTAAATCTCCACACATACTAATTATCAATAGGTTAGAACGTTCCTTTAAATATGCTTTTAATTATTAACATATCGGTTTTTAAATATTATTTTAGTCCTACAATTAAATCCTTGTAATATGAATGAAATAACTATATTTGTTTCAAAGCAATGACAACCGATTGATGAAGTATCGTTTAAAAAAAGAGAAGAATTACAACTATATCGAAGCTGGTGAAGGCACCCCACTTATCGTACTCCACGGGTTAATGGGCGGTTTAAGTAATTTTGATTCCGTAATCCACTATTTTAGCCAAAAAGGGTATAAAGTAATCATCCCTGAGTTGCCTATTTACACCATGTCTTTACTAAAAACCAATGTAAAAAGTTTTGCAAAATATTTACATGACTTTATTGAGTTTAAAGGTTATAACGAGGTTGTTTTATTAGGAAATTCATTAGGCGGGCATATAGGTTTATATTACACCAAACAGCATCCCAGCAAAGTGAAAGCACTTATAATTACAGGAAGTTCTGGGCTTTATGAAAGTGCTATGGGCGGTGGCTATACCAAACGAAGTGATTATGAAGTGATTAAAAAGAAAGCACAAGACGTTTTTTACGACCCCGCAATAGCCACTAAAGAGATTGTGGATGAAGTTTATGAAACTGTAAACGACCGTAATAAACTTATAAAAACGTTGGCCATAGCCAAAAGTGCCATACGCCATAATATGGCAAAAGATTTGCCTAAAATGAAGATTCCCACCTGTATAATTTGGGGGAAAAATGATAATGTAACGCCTCCTGATGTTGCCATAGAATTTGATGCACTTTTGCCGGATTCCGAACTGTTTTGGATTGACAAATGTGGACATGCCGCTATGATGGAACGACCAGAGGAGTTTAATGGTATTCTTGATGGCTGGTTGGAAAAGAGAGGGTTATAAAAGCCCATCCCTAACCCTTCCCAAAAGGAAGGGAACTGTAACGGATAAAATAATTTCAACTTAAATCGAAGTTCAATTAGTGAGATTCCCTCCCGTCCCGATAGCTATCGGGAGCTATCGGGATCCGAGGGAATGAAAAAACTCTAAACATGCATATTAAATCTGCCGAATTTGTAATGAGTAATTCCGATGTGGCTAAATGCCCCAAAGGATTGTTGCCCGAATACGCTTTTATTGGTAGAAGCAACGTGGGGAAATCGTCGCTCATCAACATGCTTACCAGCAAAAAAAGTTTGGCAAAAACTTCGGGAAGGCCCGGAAAAACCCAACTTATCAATCACTTTTTGATCAATACCAATTGGCATTTGGTAGATTTACCGGGGTACGGATATGCCCGCGTTTCTAAAAATGCCAAAAAGACCTTTCAAAAATTCATCACCCAATATTTTAGTCTGCGCGAACAATTGGTAACCGCTTTTGTTTTGGTGGATATTCGCCACGAGCCCCAAACCATCGATCTGGAATTTATGCAGTGGTTGGGCGAAAACGGCATTCCGTTCTCCATTGTTTTTACCAAAGCCGACAAACTAAAACCCAATGCTATTTTAAGGCATGTTGAAGACTACAAAAAAGTGCTTTTGGAAACTTGGGAAGACATGCCAAACTACTTTGTTACCTCGTCATCTAACGAAACAGGAAAGGAGGCTGTTTTGAGTTATATTGATGGGTTGAATGGGAATATGGATTTGAGCATGAGTTAGATATTTGTGTTATTTGTAATTGTTTTTCTATTTGATTTTGTTAGAAAAAAATTCTAAATTCGTTTAGCGTAGGGTATAAAACATTAAAACTATTTCATATTCTTGTAGTTGGCTTTAATTATGAAAAAAACAGTTTTACTAATATTATTTATTTCATCGATTAGCATAAGCAGCCAAACTATTTTTGATTACGAAAGAGAAATTACTCAAAAAGAAAATTATAATTTCCAAGAAATCGAATTTGAAAATTCCGATGAAAATTTCAAACTTTCAGGAACCTTAATTACTCCAAAATCGGATTTTGACAAATTAATTATAATTATCCCAGGCAGTGGAAAAGACACTCGATATTCTCACTCAAAATTAACAGAAATTTTACTACGAAATAACATTGCTGTTTATCGCTTCGATGAACGAGGCACTGGAAAATCAGAAGGAGATTATAGCCAAAAAGTCAGCCCTCTAAAAGATGACTTATATTTTTGTTTAAAACACATGATAAGTATTGACGAATTAAAGAATAAAAAAATAGGTGTTTTAGGCCATAGTTTAGGAGGAATGGCATCCATAGGAGTATTTGAAAACAAACAGCCAATTGATTTTCTTATTCAAATGTCAACTCCTGTTAATGCAGGTGAAGATTTCAAAAATAGAGTTTCTGAAGTAGAAACATTCAAGAATCGGAAAAAATCAATTAAAGAAACTCAAAAAATAATTGACACTTTTAATATTATTATTCATTCTGTAGATGGTTATGAAAATATCATTAGAGAGTGCGAAAAAGCAAGAAAAAAGTTAAAATTTCCAGATTATATTTCTAAAGCATATTTAACCCCAAATATGATTGATTTTGTTAAATTGGATACTGAGTCTTATTATAAAAATATTCATATTCCGCTATTGTATATTATAGGGGCAAATGATGAACAAATCGATGTAAAAAATGGAATTTCCAAGTTAAAAAAATTCGACAATGAATTTATAAATATTGAGGTCATTGACAAATTGGATCATTATTTAACTTTAAATAACGGAAAATGGAACAAGTCAAAACAAAGCTTATTAAGAGAAATAGATGATTTCGCAGCTAAAAAAATTATCGATTGGATAAATAAATTAGAATAAAACGAATGCCAACAAAGTCTAAGTACATGACAAAAATTGAAACATAAGTTTTAAGCCACTAATTATCAATAGTTTTATGTTCTTGGATGTTTTTAGACCTGTGAGGTTTTGAAAACCTGACAGGTCTAAATTTCATTAACATTACAATCATTTAATGAAGGCTGACTAATTTTGTCATGTACTGAACAACAAAGTATAAAATTAATTGCTTGGTTCTATCCTACTTGGAAAATCCTAAGGATTTCCCTCTGGTTCGTTCCGTTTTTAGTAAGTTTGTTGCGCTAAACAAAACACAAAACTTAAAATTTTATTTTCACAGCAAAACTTAGTTTGCAGTAACAATTAAAAGCTTAACACAGATAAAAAATAACCCAAAAAATGCCAACAGTTTTACGAAAGGATGGATATCGGTTTTTCTTTTATAGTAATGAGCATTTGCCTATTCATATACATATTGAGAAAGACAATAAAAACGGCAAGCTTTAACTTAGAAACCACAGAATTGATTCGCTCAATAAAATTTAATGCCTCTGAAATGAAAGAAATTCGTAAATTGGTTGAAAATAACAAAGAACTATTTAAAAATAAATGGAATGAGTATTTTAACAGTTAATAAATCACGATTTGCAACTGACATTTCTTTTTCTGAAAACAAAATGACTGTTTTCTTTGAGGATGGTAGAGAACTATCTGTGCCTTTGGAATGGTTTCCTAGGTTAAGACAAGCGACTCTTGTTCAACTAAAAAAATGGCGGTTTATTGGAAATGGAGAAGGTATCCATTGGGAAGAATTGGATGAAGATATTTCCATTGAAAATTTATTGGAATAAATTTCACTAACAAATCTAAATCATATAATATTTTACTTCTAAAAATCAGATTCCTGCCTACGCAGGAATTATCAACCCCTTAACCTCATCAAAATTCAACCCGCCATAATTACCCGAACTCATTAACAAAAGTGCTTTATTATCAAAATTTTGTGAGAACAGGAAATTTTTAAAATCGTCTGGGTTGGTGTAAATAATTAAGTCGTCGCGCTCAAAAGCATTGGCTATTTGCTGGTGGGTCACTTCTTTTAGCTTTTTAATCTCAACGGCATGTGGCGAGTAGAATACAACGGCAACATCGGCAGCGTCTAACGTGCCTTTGTATTCTTTTAAAAAGTCGGCATTTAAACTGCTATAGGTATGCAACTCCAAACAAGCCACAACGGTTCTGTTTCCATATTGCTCTTTTACCGCATTGGTAGTGGCTTCTACTTTACTTGGCGAATGTGCAAAATCCTTATACGCCACACTTGTTTTGCTTTCGGCTATCTTTTCCAATCGTTTGCTGGCGCCTTTAAACGTGGCAATGGCTTCGTAAAAATCGTCTTCATCAATGCCCATGTGCTGGCAAATCCATTTTGCTCCTGCTAAATTATTGAGGTTATGTTTTCCAAAAACTTCAATGGGCAATTCGCCTTCAGGAGTTTCCAATAAGGTTTGTCCGTTTTCAACCGTGTATTCAGGTGTTTGGTACGGCAATTTACGAATGGTATTTGCCGAGGCTTCAACTACACGTTTTACTTCTGGGTCTTCTTCATTATAAGTGATACTTCCACCGCTAACAATGCTATCTACAAAAATGCGGAACTGCTCTACATAATTATCATAGGTTGGAAACACGTTGATGTGGTCCCAAGCAATGCCACTTAACAGGGCAATATTGGGTTTGTACAAATGGAATTTCGGACGCCTGTCAATAGGTGAACTCAAATATTCATCCCCTTCAAGCACCATAAAATCGTTGGTTTCGGTAAGTTTTACCATCACATCAAAACCTTCCAATTGCGCACCTACCATATAATCGACATCTTTATTATGGTAATGCATCACATGTAAAATCATGGAGGTAATGGTGGTTTTTCCGTGGCTTCCACCAATAACCACACGGGTTTTGTGCTTCGATTGTTCGTATAAAAACTCGGGGTAACTGTATATTTTAAGCTTTAATTCTTGGGCTTTTAACAACTCGGGGTTATCTGCCTTGGCGTGCATTCCCAAAACAATGGCATCTAAATTTGCATTTATTTTTTCGGGAAACCAACCATACGTTTCGGGCAACAAGCCTTTAGCGTTCAATCTGGATTTTGAAGGTTCGAAGATTTCATCGTCGCTTCCTGTTACTTGGTATCCTTTATTGTGTAATGCGATGGCTAAATTATGCATGGCAGAGCCACCAATGGCGATAAAATGTACGTTCATGGCGTTGTTTGAATGGTTCAAATATAGTTTTTTTGCCACGAATACACGAATGGTTTTTTAATGAAAAAAACGAATGCTCGCAAAGTAGCTGTTGGAAATTCCTAGAAGAGGTTTTAATTGTGACATCTGATGGAGAAACAGAAAATTTGAATTTTCAACAAAAAGAGAAGTCAATTCGCATTTTATGGTAACGAAGAAGATATCCATACTTTTTTGCGGAGACCAGTAAATTTTTAATTTGGCTATATTTGAAAAAAGAAATTTAACCATAGAAATTTAAAATTCGGCTCTGTGTTTACCCGAAAGATCAGCGTCCTTTTGTGCGCTACGTTTCATACACCGAAGGTTAAACGAATCTTCATAAAAACTCCCGATATTGCATCACCCTAAAATCAAAGGTATTGAATGCTGGGTTTTTAGCTTTTAAATGTTTGTACAAAGGAATTTTACTGATTGAAATATTGGCTGCTCCAGAAACCGAGGTTAGTGAAACTGTTTTAATGGTTCGGTAGGATCCAACGGGTTGCTTGGTTGCGCTGCCATTGACAAATTCGTGAATTCGCGGCACCTCATTTGAAACCAATTTCAGTTTTAATCCCAATTCTTTTATGTGTTTTCTAAAAAAATATTCTGGGCCGTTTTTACTGTTTCCGCCCGTGAACAAAAGCGTATCTATGTTTGGGTATTCCTTTAAATAACCCATTAAGTTTCTAAGTTTTACATTTTTCATGCCTAAATCGGAAGCATCAATTTTATCGCGTTCGCAACTTTCAACAATATCGCAAACCCCTATTTTGTGCTTGGCCAAGAATTGTTTACGCTCTTCAACGGCTTCTTCAGAGTTATCAAAACGCAAATTAAGATGATGGATTTTATCAATAAACAACCAAAGTGAATTGTAATAACTTCCGTAACAAAAATCAACATCTTTTTCTAAAAGCGCGCCTGTTGTAAACCGTGGCGGTGGCAAGGTACCAACAATTAATTTTGTGGTATCGGGTTGAATAAAAGGTGGATATGGGTGGGTGTGTTTAAACATATCATATACCTGCTCAAGCAGGAATCCCATTAATTAATACTAAATCTTGAAAAAACTCAATTTTAAAATCGAGCCCATTTAAACTTTTTGGATTGAGGCGAAAATTAATCATTTTGTGACCATTAAAAAAGTTTAAATAAGTTCATGGGTGCACGACAAATTTCCCATTTCTTAAAAAATTTGTAATTTGCAAAGAAACCATGACCAACAAAGAACAAGTA
>NZ_JBFVFE010000062.1:0-23245 GCF_052728615.1 Mariniflexile sp.
ACGGACAGCATATTTACTATTTAAAAATCTTTTAATTCTTACTGGGTTTTAAAGCCATAAAATCCTTTAAATAATAAGGTTCAAAATAAGCGATATCTTCAAAGTCGTTTATTTTGTATTTATTATAAGCCAATAAACCCATGTTGTTTGCTGATGGCAGTTTATTTTCAATAAAAACAGCATTGGGGTGATGGATTGTTGCTTTTGTTTTTTCAACACCGTTACCAATAAAATATACTTGGTCTTTTTCTAAATAATCATTAAAAGAAGTTTCATCTATAATTTGTGCTTCGGTTTCTCTTATTTGATGGTGGCTTGAATCGAAAACAGTGGCATATACTTCCATACGGCGCGCATCCAACATGGCAATAATAACACCGTCGTTACAATTAACCTGATGCGCCAAAGCTTCTAGCGTAGAAACAGAGATCAACGGTATATCTAAAGCAAAACAAAGTCCTTTTGCCGCGGAAACACCAATACGCAAGCCTGTGTAAGAACCCGGGCCTTTGCTAATGGCTATGGCATCTAAATCTTTTGAGGTGATGCTTGCTTCATTTAAAACGGCATCGATATATACATGCAAACGTTCGGCATGCGAGTAGTTTTTGTCGTAATCTTCCTTTAAGATGATGGTTTGTCCATTCCGCGAAAGCGCTACGGAACAATTGGTGGTGGCGGTTTCTATGTTGAGGATGAGTGTGTTCATTTTTTAATTTTTGATGCTACAAATATAATAATATTGACTCCTCCGCCTATCGGCATACCTAAAATTCGGTACAAGCTCTCCCCTTGAAAAAAGGGGAGGAATTTTAAGATTACGGCTAAAGGAGTAACGAGTAAATTTAAATATCTCTGTGTATAAAGGTATCTCCCAGTAAAAAGGGGAGGAACTTGCTGCTAAACCTGACAGATCTGAATTAAAAAACGCATTTCAAACTAAAGAAATGCGTTTCCATTAACAAACTAACTATAATCAACTAAACTAACTAAACCAATTTTATCCCTGTTTTGGGGTTCTTTCGCCATGTTTTTTGCCTTCGCTTCTTTCCATGCCTTTTTCTCTACTAGCCATTTTTGCTTGCGCTTTTTCCCATTTGGCAAATTGGTCGGCATTTAATATGGATTTCATTTTTGCTTTCATGGCAATTTGATGGTCTAACTTGGCATTTTGCATGGCAAGACGTTGTTCTTTTGAAGGTTTTTCCATCTGTCCGCTTTCTTGCTTTGCTTTCATGGTTGCCATCATGTCTTTACGTTTGGTAGCATTTTCAAGGTTTATTTTGTAGACGTCCTTTTGCTGTTTTTCATTTAAATCCAAATGGAGTGTCATTTTTTTTGTTTGGAGGGTCGCTACTTCATCCGGGGATAGATCCTGCATCTTTTGCGCTCTTTCTTGATGGTTGGGACGCGCTTTTCTTTCTTCTTGTGCAATGCCTTGAAGAGAGATCAAAACGATTGCAATTGCTATAAGTTTTTTCATTTTTAATATATTTTATGTTTCATTGCTATTAGGACTTGGAGAATTATAAAAGGTTTAAACGCAGTGTTATTTTTAACATGAAGTTAACATGGCAATGGGTTTTGCATTAGGCCGGAAGGCAGGTGCCCCAAAAATTAAATCGATGAAACGCATACAATTTATGGGTATATTATTTAAAAAAAATTTGAACACTATTAAACCTCAAAATATTTATTAACTTTTATTACATTTACGCAATCCGTTTATTAAACTTCTAATATCACTTTTGGCTTATGGGCTTTTTTGACTTCCTAACCGAAGAAATTGCAATAGATTTAGGTACAGCAAATACACTTATTATACATAACGACAAGGTTGTGGTTGACGCGCCTTCGATTGTGGCACGCGATAGAATTTCCGGAAAAATTATTGCCGTGGGGCAGGAAGCGAGTTTGATGCAGGGTAAAACCCATGAAAACATCAAAACCATCCGTCCCTTAAAAGATGGGGTTATCGCCGATTTTGATGCGTCGGAACAAATGATAAGTATGTTCATTAAAAACATACCGGCTTTAAAAAAGAAATTTTTTACGCCTGCGCTCCGTATGGTGGTTTGCATTCCGTCGGGCATAACAGAAGTTGAGATGCGTGCGGTAAAAGAAAGTGCCGAACGCGTAAACGGTAAAGAGGTATATTTAATACACGAGCCTATGGCTGCGGCTATTGGTATTGGCGTTGATATTATGCAACCTAAAGGGAATATGGTGGTGGATATAGGTGGAGGTACTACCGAAATTGCCGTAATTGCATTAGGTGGTATTGTGTGCGATAAATCGGTTAAAATTGCCGGTGACGTATTTACAAATGATATTGTTTACTACATGCGCACGCAACACAACTTGTATGTGGGCGAGCGTACTGCGGAAAAAATAAAAATACAGATCGGTGCCGCTACCGAAGATTTGGATCTGCCACCGGAAGATATGAGCGTTCAAGGACGTGATTTATTGACAGGTAAACCAAAACAAGTTTCCATTTCTTTTAGGGAAATTGCAAAAGCGTTGGATAAATCTATTTTGCGTATTGAAGATGCGGTTATGGAAACCTTATCGCAAACACCGCCGGAACTAGCTGCCGATATTTATAACACGGGTATTTACTTAGCCGGTGGTGGTTCTATGTTAAGAGGTTTGGACAAGCGTTTATCGCAAAAAACAGACTTGCCGGTTTATATAGCCGAAGATCCTTTGCGCGCCGTAGTTAGAGGTACCGGTATTACGCTTAAAAATTTAGCTAAATACAAAAGTGTACTTATAAAATAGGGAGACACCGATAAAAAATGCAGCAGATTATTAATTTTATAATAAGAAACAAAAACTTTTTGTTGTCCTTGTTGCTATTTTCACTTGCTTTTGTTTTTACGGTCCAAACACATTCTTACCATAAAAGTAAGTTTATCAATTCTGCCAATTTTTTAACCGGAGGTATTTACAACTCCGTTAACAATTTTACGGAATATTTAAGTTTAAAGTCGCAAAACAAAGTATTGGCCGAAGAAAACAATCGGTTGAAAATGCTTTTGTTCAATTCTGAAAATAAAAAGGACTCTACATATTTAGATACGGTTTCTTACACGGGAACTTATAAATTTACCTTGTCAAGTGTTTTAAAAAACAGTTATTCAGGTGTCCATAATGTGCTTCTTTTAAATAAAGGAAAAGATGATGGTTTAAAACCGGATTTAGGCGTTATAAGCTCTAAAGGTATCGTAGGTATTGTCGATAGAACAAGTAAACACTATGCCACGGTTATTTCAGTTTTAAATACTACAAGTAAAATTAGTGCGCAACTTAAAAAAACGAACCATTTTGGTACGCTTTCATGGGATGCCAAATCCTCTTATTTTGTGCAACTTATCGATATTCCTAAAATTGCGCCTGTTGCTAAAGGCGATACTATTGTAACCTCTGGGCGTTCTTCCATTTTTCCGAAAGGCATCCCAATAGGTGTCATCAATGATTTTAAATTGGATGCCGCAGAAAATTATTATGAAATCAATATTAAGCTTTTCAATGATATGACCAATCTTGAATACGTTTATACTATTGAAAACAGTGATGCAGCGGAGATTAATAGTCTGTTAAATACGGGAATAGATGAATAATACGGTATTTGTACATACGGCCCGATTTATTTCGTTGGTGTTTTTGCAAGTTATTTTATTTAACAACATCAACTTTTTGGGATACATAAACCCGTACATTTACGTCATGTTCATAGCCTTGTTTCCTGTGAAAAACAATCGGCTCATCATCATTTTTTTAAGTTTTTTTTTAGGGTTGTCCATAGATGTTTTTTCAGATACCGGTGGTATCCATGCGGCTGCAAGTGTTTTTATAGCTTATATACGGCCCGTAATATTAAAGTTTTCGTTTGGAGTTATTTACGAACACCAAACTATCAAATTTAATACCGTGGAGTTTGGCGAAAAACTTACCTATTTAACCATACTTACCTTTTTACATCACTTTATTTTGTTTTTTTTAGAAATGTTTAACGTTTCAAAAATTGTTTTTGTACTTCAAAAAACATTATTTTCAAGTATTTTTACTATATTATTAATTGTATTGGCAACCATAATTTTTAGTAAAAAAGCGAAATGAGACGATTTTTATTGGCAGTAACCATAGGGCTTGTTGGTCTTATATTTGTAGGCAGACTTTTTTATTTGCAAGTCTATGGCGGACATGTGCATGATATATTCAGCGATAATGCGCTTAGAAAAGTCTATGATTATCCAAAACGGGGGTTCGTTTTTGATAGAAACGGTGAACTTCTGGTATCCAACCAACCGTCATACGACGTGATGTTTATTCCTAGGGAAGTAAAGCCATTGGATACGTTGGAATTTTGTAGACTGCTTAAAATAGAAAAGGAAGATTTTATTAGAATGTTTGATAAGGCATACCATTATTCTTCTTGGTTGCCTTCAGTTTTTATCCCGAATTTATCAAAGGAAGATTATGCCAGTTTACAGGAAAAAATGAGAAAGTTTGAAGGCTTTTATATTCAAAAACGTTCCTTAAGGCATTATGAGACCACCATTGGGGCCAATGTGTTGGGTGATATTGGCGAAGTAAATGATGCCATAATAGCCAAAGATCCCTACTATAAAATGGGTGACATGATAGGTAAACAAGGCATTGAAACATCTTACGAAAAAATATTGCGCGGAGTAAAGGGGCTTAAGGTAATTCAAAAAGACCGGTTTAACAGAGATTTGGGACCTTATAAAGATGGCATGTTCGATACATTGCCAAAACCCGGTAGCGATATTACCATAACCATAGATGCGCATCTTCAAGCGTATGGCGAATTGCTGATGCAAAATAAACATGGTGGCATTGTTGCCATAGAGCCTAGTACGGGCGAAATTTTGGCCATGGTTTCCACGCCAACTTACAATCCGAATCTATTGGTTGGTAGGCAACGGTCGGCTAATTTTTCAAAATTATACAACGATAGCATCAACAAACCTTTATACGACAGGGGTCTTCAGGCCATGTATCCCCCGGGGTCTCCTTTCAAAATAATGAGTGCCCTCATTGGGCTACAGGAGGGAGTGGTAACTACCGAAGATCGGTTTTCTTGTAACATGGGTTACAGTTATGGAGGCCGAAAGATGGGCTGTCACAGTCATCCAAGTCCGTTGGCCATGAACGGCGGTATCTATAATTCTTGCAACGCTTATTTTGCGAATGTTTACCGAAGAATAATTGATAAAACAAAAGATCCGGCCGTAGGCATGGATATTTGGAGTAACCATATAAAAAGTTTTGGTTTAGGAGATTATTTGAACAATGACTTATCGGTAGGGCAACCCGGTAAAATACCCTCTAGCAAAACGTACGATCAACTTTATGGCAAAAACCGCTGGGGGAGTACTTTCAATATTTCCAACGCTATTGGGCAAGGCGAGGTGCTTACAACCCCTATACAGTTGGCAAATATGGCGGCAGCCATTAGCAATCGTGGGTATTATTACACGCCTCACATCATTAAGCATATTGAAGGGCATACTATAGATTCAAAATACGTTACCCCCAATCATACCACTATAAACAAAGAGCATTTTGAGCCTATAGTTCAGGGCATGTTCGATGTGTATAATCATGGTACAGCCGCCGCTGTTCAAGTAAAAGGCATTGAGATTTGTGGAAAAACAGGTACTGCCGAAAACTTCGTGAAAGTGAATGGGCAGCGTATGCAACTTACAGACCACTCTATTTTTGTGGCATTTGCTCCTAAAGACAATCCTAAAATTGCATTGGCTGTTTTTGTTGAAAACGGCTATTTTGGTGCTCGATTTGCAGGTAAAATAGCCAGTTTAATGATTGAAAAATACCTAAATGACACCATTACAAGAGTAGATCTGGAAGATTGGATTTTAAAGCATACTTTAGAGCATGAATATAAAAAACCCTATTCCGGACAGCCTTTTGGTATTAACAGGAACAGTACTTTAGAAGTTGTTGGAGAAGCAGAATATAAAGAACTTAAAGATTTATTAAATCAGTTAAATAGCAAATCGAGAAACCCCGAGGACATAAAGAAAAACCGAGGAGCAAATTTATAAACAGAAACAACTTTTAAACAAGAGAATCCACATTAATGATTACCGAAGCTAGCAAGTATTACAAATTTGATTGGATTACTATTATTCTGTTCCTTTTGTTGGTTGGTTTTGGGTGGTTGAATATTGTATCGGCTTCCCATTCCGGAGACACTTTAAATTACTTCGATTTCTCACAGCCTTATGGCAAACAACTCATGTTTATTTTTTTAACACTCGGGTTAATTGTGCTTATTCTTGCCATTGAATCTAAGTTTTATGAACGTTTCTCAAGTGTTATCTATATTATTTCCATGCTGTCGCTCGTGGGGCTTTTTGTGTTCGGGAAAAATGTGAATGGTGCCACATCTTGGTACGCTATAGGCGGTATGACCCTGCAGCCCAGTGAGTTTGCGAAAGCGGCAACGGCATTGGCTGTGGCTAAGTTTGTGAGCGACTTAAACACCGATATAAAAAGAACAAAAGACCTTATAAGCGTTTTTGCGCTTATAGGTTTACCCGCTGTATTGGTGTTGCTTCAAAAAGATGCGGGAAGTACCTTGGTGTATGGCGGTTTTATTTTTGTGCTTTATAGAGAAGGCTTGTCTCCCATATATTTAATTGTAGCTTTACTGCTCATCATCGTAAGTCTTTTTTCGTTGAAATTCGGGGTACTAATTACCTCTGTAATTATTGTGCTGATTGTTTTGGGGTACCATTTTACCAGAAAAAGAAAACCACTATTCATTCAGCCTATTGCTATCATATTAATAAGTATATTAATTTCTTTTGGGGTTAGGTATTTTTATGACGAACTGCTGCCTTTTCATCAAAAAGACCGAATCACTATATGGTTGAGCCTTGAAAAAGATCCTGAAAAATTGGAGCGGATGAAAAAAACCATCGCTTATAATTTAAATGAATCTGAAAAAGCCATTAGCTCGGGAGGTTTGACAGGAAAAGGGTTTCTAGAAGGTACCAGAACTACAGGTAAATTCGTGCCAGAACAGCATACCGATTATATTTTTAGTACCGTAGGCGAAGAATGGGGCTTTGCAGGAAGTGCAGCCGTAATTATTGTGTTTGTGTTACTGCTATTGCGGATACTTCATTTGGCGGAATTGCAACGCTCTCAATTTAGTAGGATGTATGGTTATGGTGTGGCAGCCATTTTCTTTATGCACTTTTTTATAAATATAGGCATGGTAATGGGTTTGATACCTACCATTGGTATTCCGTTACCGCTGTTTAGTTATGGTGGCTCCGGGCTTTGGGGATTCGCTATTTTACTTTTTATTTTCGTTAAGTTGGATTCCGATAGGATTAATCAGTGGTAATTTAAAGTTGTTGTATTCTTTGCATTTGGCTTCAGCCAACATAAGCAGTATTCATTGCATTTGGCTTCAGCCAACATAAGCAGTATTCATTGCAGTTGGCTTCAGCCAACTGAACTGAAAATAAAATAAAAAGAAAAAATGGCTTTAGCCACCACAAATTATTAGATTAGCATGTGATATTTAAAACAAAATGAGATGTCTTGGGTACAAATTTGGGTTCATTTAGTTTTTTCAACAAAAAATAGAACTCCTTACTTGCAAACGGAAGTGAGAAGAAAAATGTGTAGGCACATTATAGAAAACTGCAAAGAGAAAAATATTTATTTACAATCTATAAATGGTTGGACAGACCATTTACATTGTTTAGTTTCGTTGGGTAAGGAGCAATCCATAGCACAAGTGGCACAATTGATAAAAGGAGAAAGCAGCTATTGGCTAAACCATGAAAAAATGACAGCAGAAAAGTTTCAATGGCAGAATGACTATTGGGCAGTTTCTGTAAGTGAAAAGGATAGAATCAGAATAGAAAATTATATTAAAAAGCAAGAAGCCCATCATGGCAAGCAAAGTTTTATTGAAGAAATAAAAATATTTGAAAAACATTACGGATTCCAATTGATGAAAGATGGTTCAGATTCAAGTTCAAGTTCAAGTTCAGTTTCAGTTGGCTAAAGCCAAACTGGAATGAATAAATTATAAGTGAAATAGATAATAAACTGGAATGAATATAAACTACTTCTTAATCTCCAACTTTTCAGCAAAATAATCGCAAAAATCTTTCATGGTTGCGGTCATTTTTTCATCTTGTGTGGCTCTATTAAACGTATCGCTCATAGCTACCAATGTTTGATGAAAAAATACTTTCATTTCATCAACGGGCATATCTTTGGTCCATAAATCAATCCGCAAGGTTTCTTGTGTTTTAGAGTCCCAAACAGCAAGCATCATGGCTTTGGCCTCTTTATTGGTAATGCCGCCATCTTGCGCTGTCCAATAAAGTTTTTCAGGCACTCTGTTCGCATCAAGTTCTACGTTCAATTCTATTTTGGAAGTTGTTTTTTTCGACATTATTTACGGGGTTTAAACTTTGAATTGTTAAAAATTTCTTCGGGGCTTTTTATCAGCATATCTTTTAAGGGCACCTCATTTTGTTGCATATAGGCTCTCACTATTTGCCACCCTATGTATTGCCCTAAACGTCCTGGAGATTCAGAATCGATACCTTCCAAATAAAATTTGGAAAAGGGAGCGGGCGTTATAAATCTTCCAATTAGTTTGGTATCTGTACTAAAAAGCAGTTCATGTTCAATAAAGTAACGCCAAACATAACTTTCGTTCGCCATGGCCCAATCCAGTTGTTCTGGGGTGTAGCCAATACGTGCCGCTTCTGTTTTAAACGGAATAACAACATCGTTAAAATATAGCTGCTTCCCAAAATAAATCATTTCATCCAAAAAAGTTTTACTCTGTGGTTGGTAGATGTACTTTTTGGCATATTCGTTGGCTAAATCTACTGCTATCTGTTCCTTTTTTAAATCTTCCCTTAAGTATTTTGGGATGTTTTCGTAAAACTCATGGTTGCTGCCTAAATAGGTATCTAAAGCTATTACGGCAATAGTATCGGTAACGATTATGCGGTTTCTGTAATCCACATCGCTTGTTGTGGTAATGATCCTTGGCGTATGAAACTCTGGAAAGTAATATTTTATGTGGTTGAACAACGATTCAATCTCAAGTTTTATATTATCAAAATGCATAAAGGTTTTTTCCACTTCCTTGAACAACCCAATCTGTAAAGTATCGTTTGCTTTGGCAATCCAAAAAGAATCCTTGTATTTTTCAGAAAACATAAAAGGATAAGCTATTTTTAAATTAGGCAAAGTTTTGGGTGACACTTTGGCAAAGAAAAGGTCAAATCTTTCAATTTTGGCATCCAAATTAATTTTAGCGATGTTTTTTTCCAACCCACTATCTTTTTTACAAGAAAAAGTTAGAGATATCAGTATTAAAAAAAATAATGCATGTTTCATCTGTTCATATTTTTTTAATGGATTGGACCTGCCTGCCATAAAGCTGGAATTAAATTATGAATGCTTCATATAAAACTTAAAGGCCATAAATTTTTATTAATTGGGCGTTTGGTTTATTTTTGTTTGCAAAGGTAGTATTCTTAGTTTTAAATTCGTTTAATATGCAAACAGAAAAAGTTGTAAACTATATAGTCAATTGGTTAAAAGATTACGCTACAAATGCGGGTGTCAATGGTTTTGTTGTTGGTGTTTCGGGCGGTGTAGACTCTGCGGTAACCTCTACGTTGTGCGCTAAAACAGGTATGGATGTATTATGTTTGGAAATGCCCATTCGCCAAGCCGAAAGCCATGTAACAAGGGCACAAGAACATATAAAGCAATTAATGGCCCGTTTTGATAACGTAAGTGATGCCCGAACCGATTTAACGCCTGTTTTTGAAGCCTTTGAAGCTGAGGTTTTTTTTGATGGCGACCAAGCTACCGTTGATATGGCTTTGGCCAATACCAGAGCACGTTTGCGCATGACGGCCCTATATTATTATGCTGGACTTTACAAACTATTGGTAGCGGGCACAGGAAATAAAGTGGAAGATTTTGGCGTTGGGTTCTATACAAA
Source organism: Mariniflexile sp. (assembly GCF_052728615.1). Taxonomy (NCBI): domain Bacteria; kingdom Pseudomonadati; phylum Bacteroidota; class Flavobacteriia; order Flavobacteriales; family Flavobacteriaceae; genus Mariniflexile; species Mariniflexile sp. The sequence goes on from NZ_JBFVFE010000062.1 coordinate 10,058, forward strand.
ATATGGTGATGGCGGCGTTGATTTAAGCCCCATAGCCGATTTAATGAAATCTGAAGTATATGAGTTGGGCACATTTTTAAAAGTACCGGAATCCATTATGGAAGCAGCACCAAGTGATGGTTTGTTTGGGGATGCCAGAAGTGACGAAGAGCAGATAGGGGCATCATATCCTGAACTTGAATGGGCCATGGATATGGATGAAAAGGGAAAGCTGGAAACAGACTTTATGGGTAGGGAACAATTGGTGTTTAAAATATACAAACGGTTTAATAAAAACAACAAACACAAGATGCTTCCTATACCAATTTGCGAAATCCCTAAACATTTAATTTAGCTATTGCATATTATATATTAATTCACTACTTTTACGGCAAGCTTATTCTCTCAATATAATATTCTCTCTAACCCTATTATAAAAAAAGCTTATAAAATTATGATAAAATTATTGATAGCAGACAACCACCCAATCACAAGAAAAGGACTTGAAGTACTTTTTTCAGCATCTTCCAACATTAAAATTGTTGCAAGTGTTGATAATGGCGATGCCATTTTAGAATACATCAAGAAACACCCAGTAGATATTATTTTAACTGAAGCCGACCTACCTAAGCTAAACGGTTTAACAGTTTTAAGATATTTAAAACATGATTACCCCAACGTTAAAACCATTATTCTTAGTGGCCAACCTGAGGAAGTGTATGCCGTAAACGCCATTAAAGCTGGTGCTTATGGATACATCCATAAATCAGTAAACGTAATTACCATCAATGAGGCTATTTTGAAAGTTGTTGATGGCGGTATTTATTTAAGCAATGATTTAACACAACAATTGGCTTTCGGTAACCGAGTTAATAAAGGTGGTAATTTCTACAAAAAACTTTCAACCAGAGAAGCAGAGGTTTTGAAACTTTTGACCATTGGTAGGAAAAACAAAGAGATTTCCAAAGAACTTGATATTAACGAAAAAACGGTGAGTACTTACAAAGCACGCTTAATGCGTAAATTGAAAGTTACTAATCTGGTCGATTTAGTCAGTCAAGCAAAACTTAACTCAGAATTATAAAACCCTATTTAGTTTTCGGGATAGCAGCATTTTTAAGCCCGAGTAATCTTTTACTTCTTCAAGGATATTTTTATTAACATCTGATTTGTTTGTTAATGTTTCTTGTTGAAACTGTTTTACTTTTTGCTCTATCAAAAAACAACGAAGACTTAGTATCGTTTCACTTACTAATTGCGCAACGCTATGGGTTTTTTCTTTTGGAAAAATATTCATACGTTGCCAGTTATCTAAGGTATAGCGCTCATCTTCCATCAAGATATGCGAAATTTCGTTGCCCATTTCAGCATCTACCAAATTAACAAAGTTTTTAAGTTCAAACTCTGGATTTTGGTTTAGCGTGTCAATAATGATGTAATAAAGCGTTTTGAACTGCGTATTTGTAAATTCCATCTCGTCATCTTGAAGGTCTAAAAACACTTTTTCAAATACTTTTGCTTGGTGGATAACGGGTTCTAGAATCAGGTCGCCCTTTTCATTTTCTTTTAAAATTAAATCTTCAAAAGATTCCGTTCTATTGCCATACAGCAATAAGACTTCAATTATTTTTTTCTCTAAAATGTATTGTGTGTCAACTTTTTCAATGGGTTGTTGGTGTTTTATAACCTCAAAAGCTTTTTGCTCACTTTTATACTGCTTGTTTTCTTCTTGATGTTCCCTTTTATTGATTTGGGCTAGCGTGCTAAACAATACTTCCTCACTAATGTCCATGATCCGGGAACATTCCTGGATATAGATTTCCTTTTTGATGCGGTCTGGGATTTTGGAAATACTATTTACAATATCCCTTACCGTTTCTGCTTTTTTAATAGGGTCGTTTTTAGTTTCCTCAAATAAAATAGAGGCTTTAAACTGAATGAAATCTTTGGCATTTTCCTTTAAATAGGCAGTAAGCTCTTCAAGCGTATTTTGCTTGGCAAAACTATCGGGGTCCTCGCCTTCAGGAAATGTGCAGACCTTCACGTTCATCCCTTGTTCCAAAATAAGGTCAATGCCTCGAAGGGATGCGCGCATTCCTGCTGCATCGCCATCAAAAAGTACCGTGATATTTTTGGTGAGCCTGTTAATTAACCGTATTTGCTCTGATGTTAAAGCGGTACCAGAAGAAGCCACCACATTCGTGATCCCTGTTTGATGGAATTGAACCACATCGGTATAGCCTTCAACCAAATAACAATTATCTTCTTTTGCAATGCTTTGTTTGGCATGAAAAATACCGTACAGCACATTGCTTTTATGGTAAATATCACTTTCGGGCGAGTTTACATATTTGGCAGCTTTCTTGTCATTGATTAAAATGCGTCCGCCAAAGCCTAAAACACGCCCGCTCATGCTTTTAATGGGGAACATTACACGCCCTTTAAATCTGTCAAAGCGTTTGTCGTCTTTTACAATGGTGAGGCCTGTTTTTTCTAAATAATCAATGTTGTAACCTTGTTTTAAGGCTTCATCTGTAAAAGCTTGCCATTCATTAAGGGAATACCCTAAATCGAATTTTTTAATGGATTCATCGGTAAAGCCACGTGCTTTAAAATAACTTAATCCAATCGATTTCCCTTGGTCGGTTTTATGCAGTATTTTTTGAAAATATGTGTTTGCAAACTCACTAACCAAATACAGACTTTCTTTTTCGTTGGCCTGTTCTTTTTGTTCGTTGCTTTGTTCGGTTTCCTCAATTTCAATATTGTATTTTTTAGCGAGGTATTTTATGGCTTCCGGATAGGTAAAATGCTCATGCTCCATTAAAAAAGCCACTACATTACCGCCTTTGCCACTACTAAAATCTTTCCATATTTGTTTTACGGGCGATACCATAAAACTGGGAGAACGTTCGTCGCTAAACGGACTTAACCCTTTAAAGTTACTGCCCGATTTCTTCAGATTTACAAAATCGCCAATAACCTCCTCAACACGGGCGGTTTCAAATACTTGGTCTATGGAAGTTGGCGATATCAATGTGGAAAAATATTATAGTGTAAATGTAATATAAAGTATTGATTTAAGAAACTTAGGGCTTTTTGGATTTTAGCAGATAAACTATAACTTATTATTTTGCCTATTTTCATTATTGGATTTTTTATTGAAGTGTATGGTAAAAAGTATTTTATCGGTTAAAAAGGTAGCTGGTCTAAGACTGTTTTTGTACGAAAAGTTTTTTAAGGAAGAAAAAGGTGTTTTTATCGAAAAAATTATCATACAATCAAATTTGTCTCTATTTTAGTATAGCTATTAATCAAATCCATTATTATATGAAAACTCTAAGTAAAACGTTTTTAAAAACCATTACAATATTTGTAATAATATTTGCCTTTACATTTTCCAGTAACATTCATGCGACTACTTCTGTAAACGTAAGTGCAGTATCAACCAGTGTTAATACAAGCTCGGCCAGTGTTAATGCGCTATCTACTAATTTATATGCTACTTCCACTGCCCAATATGCATTGACATGGGGATGGCTTAGGGATTTGCTTAAAGCAATTTCAGGTGGAGGTAACCATCAAGGCGGTGGCAACCATGGTAGCCATGGAGGTGGAGGTAACCAAGGTGGAGGAGATTCTGTTCCATTAGATGGCGGTCTTGGCATCTTGTTGATTGGAGCTGCTGCTTTAGGAGTCAAAAAATTGCGCGACAAGAAAAATGATAAATTTTAAATCATTAAAAAACGATATTCCATTACCAATAAGGCTTTTTCTAGGAAAAGCCTTATTGTTTTTTATACTTTGGAAAATTGTTTATGGGATCTCTTTATTAAGTTCTAATACTGTGGATAATGTTTTGACAAACCATGTGGGCACATCCTCTGTATGGGTTCTAAATAATTTTACTGCTTTATCGGGTTTTACTGCAAAGGAAGAAATTTATCAAGAGGTTTTAGGGAATCGGACCATAGAGCACTTAAGTTCTGCAATTTACCATAACAATTATAAAGTTTTAAATATAGCCCAGGCTTGCAATGGTTTGGAATTGTTAGTGTTGTATATTGGTTTTATTGTTTGTATGCCTTCTAAAATTGTACGTAAAATACTGTACATTGTTATTGGAGTCGTGCTACTCGACATCATTAACATTATGAGATGCGTAGGACTAATTTATTTGCGAGAATATTTTCACGCCTATTTCGAGGTCGCACATCATTATGTGTTTAAAATTATGATATATACCGCAACGTTTTTAATTTGGGTGGTATTTAGTCGTAAAATACATTTGAAAAATGAATCTGTACAAATCGGATAAAGTTCGTTTTATATCGGGACTTATCTTTATTCTTATCATTTATACTTGTTATTATGTTTTTTTTGAGGAAAACAGTGATTTAGTACTACCTTCAAAAGTAAGGCATGCTATTAAATTTTTGGCCACAGTAGCTGTTTACTTTGTTGGAACATTCCACCTTGGGAAATTAACTGTTACATGGATGTCCTCCATTTGGCATTTAGTCCATATTACGGGATTATTTATAATTACCTCTTTGGGCCTATTTGATTTGTTTGTTTTTCAAATAAGTTTAAACCTAAGATTATTTGCGAGCAGTATTCAGGAAATTTTAATCTCTCCTGTTTTGTATGTTGCCATGGGGTTGCTCAATGAAGTTTTAAATAAGAGGGTTGTATAATACCATAAAAAAACGCCTCAAAAAATTGAAGCGTTTTTAATAATTCATCTATGGCGATTCGCCATTACATCATTCCCGGCATACCGCCACCCATTGGTGGATGTCCTGCCGATTCTTCTTTAACATCAATTAAAGCGCACTCTGTGGTAAGAATCATTCCAGCAACCGAAGCGGCGTTCTCTAAAGCAATACGGGTTACTTTTTTAGGATCGATAATACCGGCTTTCAACATATCTACATAAGTTTCAGACTTGGCATCGTAACCAAATGAACCTTTACCTTCCATCACTTTAGCAACCACAACGCTGCCTTCGCCGCCCGCATTTTCAACAATGGTGCGTAAAGGTGATTCTATGGCACGTGCTACAATTTGTATACCAGTGACTTCGTCTAAATTCTCAGTCGTTATTTTTTCTAAAACCGATTTTGCTCTTACCAAAGCAACACCACCACCAGCAACAATGCCTTCTTCAACAGCTGCTCTTGTAGCATGTAACGCATCATCAACACGGTCTTTTTTCTCTTTCATCTCCACTTCAGAAGCTGCTCCTACATAAAGAACGGCAACACCGCCGGCTAATTTTGCTAAACGCTCTTGAAGTTTTTCTTTATCATAATCACTTGTGGTAATATCAATTTGGGCTTTAATTTGGTTAACCCTTCCTTTAATGTCCTTGGCATCTCCAGAGCCGTTTACTATGGTTGTATTGTCTTTATCCACAGTAACCGTTTCGGCAGTACCTAGCATACTTAAATCGGCATTTTCCAAAGTAAAACCTCTTTCTTCAGAAATAACGGTTCCGCCAGTTAAAATAGCGATATCTTCAAGCATGGCTTTACGTCTGTCTCCAAAACCTGGGGCTTTTACAGCAGCAATTTTTAATCCACCACGTAATTTATTTACTACCAAAGTAGCAAGTGCTTGTCCGTCAACATCTTCAGCAATAATTAATAATGGACGACCAGATTGTGCTACTGGTTCCAATATAGGAAGGATTTCTTGTAAGTTAGAGATCTTTTTGTCGAACAATAAAATGTATGGATTGTCTAAATCCACAAGCATTTTATCGGTGTCTGTTACAAAGTAAGGAGATAAATACCCTCTGTCAAATTGCATGCCTTCAACAACATCCACATACGTTTCCATGCCTTTTGCTTCTTCAACCGTGATAACACCTTCTTTACCCACTTTACCAAATGCTTTCGCTATTAAATCGCCAATAGTATCATCGTTGTTAGCAGAAATAGAAGCCACTTGTTTGATCATTTCAGAAGAGTTGCCTACTTTTTTGGATTGTTTTTCTAAATCCTTAACAATAGCTTCAACAGCTTTGTCTATGCCGCGTTTTAAATCCATGGGATTAGCACCGGCAGCCACATTTTTTAAACCTTCCTTTACAATTGCTTGTGCTAAAACGGTAGCCGTTGTAGTACCGTCACCAGCTAAATCGTTGGTTTTAGAGGCTACTTCTTTTACCATTTGGGCGCCCATATTTTCAAGAGGGTCTTTTAACTCAATTTCTTTTGCAACCGTAACACCATCTTTGGTAACTTGGGGTGCGCCGAATGATTTACTAATAATAACATTACGGCCTTTAGGCCCTAACGTTACTTTTACTGCATTTGCCAATGCATCCACACCACGTTTTAAACCGTCGCGTGCATCAATATCAAATTTTATATCTTTTGCCATGTTTATTTAAGTTTTAAGTTCCAAGTTTAAAAGTTTAAAGTTTTGGAACGATTAATATTTTAAGGTTATATTTCCCTCCCTTAGGGAGGGTTAGGGTGGGCTTTTAGATTATTGCCAGTATGTCGCTTTCGCGCATCATTAAATAATCTGTGCCTTCTAATTTAAGTTCGGTTCCAGCATATTTACCATATAAAACAGTATCGCCAACTTTTACGGTAATAGGCTCGTCTTTGGTGCCTTTGCCGGCAGCAACTACAGTTCCTTTTTGGGGTTTTTCTTTAGCGTTATCTGGAATGATGATTCCTGATGCTGTTTTAGTTTCAGCTGGAGCAGGTTCAATAAGAACACGGTCTGCTAATGGTTTGATGTTTAATGCCATTTGTATTATATTTTTAAGTTTAAAAATTAATGTTAATGCGTATATACTATTCTAAAAGCATGCCAAGGCTTGGAAACTGACAAACTTACAGCAACAAAAAATGCCAACTCAATAAGTTGGCATTTTTTGTTTTATATCAACATAAATTATTTAGCTGGATTCTGTAAAGGCGCAGCGTCATTAGTTGTTTTTGCAGGTGTTGGTAACGGTTGGCTTGTTGTGGCATCTGGATCCAAAGCTTTAGAATCAGCACTTTTCCCACCTCTGTTAATAGCCACATTTGAAAGTAAAATTAACGCCAACAAAAGGGTTGCCAAATACCAGGTGCTTTTATCCAAAAAATCGGTAGTCTTTTTTACACCGCCCAATTGTTGTGTGCCACCACCTCCAAAAGAAGATGATAATCCGCCTCCTTTAGGGTTTTGGACCATGATTACTACAATCAGTAAAAATGCCACCACTACTATCAATGCTAAAAATATTGTAAACGTACTCATTATTTCTTGTTATTTTGTTCTTGTAATTGTTGTACTGCCTTAATTTGGTTTGCAAAGAAACTACTTTTTTCTGGATATTTCAAACTTAAAATTTTATAAGATTGAATGGCCTTTTTGTAATTTTTCTGTTCCACATAAATACGTGCCAAAGTCTCGGTCATTAATGCTTCGGGTTGTATCATTTGTGCTTCTGCAAGATTTGTTTTTGAAGACGTTGCCGTTAATTGATTTATCTTAGGATTTTCGGTAATGAATTTTTCAATGAGTTCGAATTTTTTGGATTTCTCAATCGTTGAAGCCGACATGTCTGTTTCAATTGTTTCCTTAACTGATTCTTTTTCTCTTTTAATGGGAGCAATGCGCGCCAGTTTCAGCCATTCGTTAAACGAATGTGTTTCGCTTTTGTCAAATTCAAGTGGTTTGCCAAGTTTTAAAGTATCTGTTGCTGATGCGTCTTGTGTTTTCGATCCTTCAGGAACTGGTTCGATGGTTTTCGATTCATCCAAAACAAAACTCACCCTGTTTTTTGGGCGTTCTTCTTTGGGCTCAAACAACGAAGGGTCTAAAACCCCAATGGTTTCCTTTATTTGCTGCCTTAAGGCTTCATCAATTTTCACACTTTTATTTATTGAAATGTCTTCAATATCAATGTCAATATCTTTTAAATGTGCTGTATTTTGTTTGATGAATTGTGAAATTTTATTTTGAATGAATACTTCCGAGGTTATAAAATCGAATAAAATACTTCTGTCGGTAGTATAGGCAGCAGTGATTTTTAATTCTTGATTATATTTAAAACTGCTTTCATTTTTTAAACCTTTTAGGTATAAGGCTCTTGCCGATTGGAAATAAGGAAACTCATCTACAATGGATTTTACAGCCTCCGTTTGCACATGTGTTATGCCTTGCGGGTTTTGAAGCAAATATGTAAAATCGGTATTGTTCATTGGTTCCTCTCCCTAACCCTCTCCAAAGGAGAGGGAACTATTTCGGGTTTATTGTTTATTGCTTTTCTTTATTTATTACAACTGTGACTGAAATCTGCGACTGAAAACTGTGACTGAAATCACCATTTCGCCAAGGTTGCGTTAAAAATATCCTGGGTAATACGTTCAAAAATTTCTTCATGGGCCGTGGCTTTTTGTGCACCAACAAGTTGTGCACTGCCTGGGTAATCTTTAAAAAACGAAAAGGTTTGCTCTAAATCGTCATCTTCTTTTTTTTTGTTAAAAAACCGAACTTTAACACTAATGGTCAATCTGTTTTGTGCCGCCGTATTTTCTGATGTTGCCGTGGTCGGTGAAATGCGATACTCTGTTATTTCGCCTTCGTAAACCAAATCGCCATTGGATTGCACCAAGGTTAAATTGGTCTGGTTTTGAATCAAATCTTCTAAAGCAATTTTAAAATCGCGTTCTAAACCGGGTTCTACCAAAAGCGCATTATTTTCAAAACGATTTACTTGGTAGGTTTTGGTGCCTGCTGGTACCGATGCGCCCGTAAACGAATAAAAACCACAACCTGAAAGTAAAAAGTTAGAGGTTAAAAGTAAAAAGTAAAAAGTATATTTTCGTGTTTTCATTTAATTGAGTGGATTCCTGCTTGCGCAGGAATGACAAAAGTTTGTTTTTAAACGGTAATGTTTGTAATTTGTTGTTTATAAACTGTTTACTGCAACTGCGACTGAAAACTTTTTTTACAAGTCGTATTGTTTTATTTTTCTATATAAAGTGCGTTCGCTGATGCCTAATTCTGCGGCTGCTAATTTACGCTTTCCGCTGTGACGTTCAAGCGATTTTTTAATTAATTCCAGTTCTTTGTCATGTAATGATAAGGTTTCTTCTTCTTCAATTTCTTCTGCAAAATGATATTTATCTAAAACGGGTTCATTTTTATCATGATTTGAAGAATGTTCAGGGATGGATAAAACTTCGTTATTTTCTGTGGCATCTTCTTCATAATCGGCATCGTCTTCATCATCATTTCCGTAAATCTTTTGAATCAAACTTTCATTCTTCTTTTCAACATCCTTTCCATTGCCATTTTTCATGAGCTCTAAAGTGAGCTTTTTCAAATCGTTCAAATCGCTTTTCATATCAAAAAGGACTTTATATAAAATTTCGCGCTCGCTGCTAAAATCGCTTTCTGCTTTGGATGTTTTTATAACCGCCGGTAAATTGGTGCCAGATGTTGGTAAATAACTTTTTAAGGTGTCGGCAGAAATGGTTCTGTTTTGCTCTAAAACCGAAAGTTGTTCTGCAACATTTCGTAACTGACGGATATTTCCGCCCCAACGATGTTTCAATAGCATTTGTACCGCTGCATCGGTCAATTTAATGGTTGGCATTTTGTATTTTAAGGCAAAATCGCTTGCAAATTTCCTAAAAAGCAAATGGATATCTTCTTGACGTTCCCGTAACGGTGGCAAATGAATATCAACGGTACTTAACCTATAATATAAATCTTCACGAAACTTCTCTTTTTCAATGGCTTCAAACATATTCACGTTTGTTGCTGCCACAATGCGCACGTTTGTTTTTTGTACTTTACTGGAACCCACTTTTAAAAACTCGCCATTTTCCAAAACACGCAACAAACGCACTTGGGTGGTAAGTGGCAATTCGCCGACTTCATCCAAAAAAATAGTGCCTCCATCGGCAACTTCAAAATAGCCTTCCCGGGTTTGGGTGGCGCCTGTAAACGAGCCTTTTTCATGACCAAAAAGTTCACTGTCTATGGTGCCTTCAGGAATCGCACCACAATTTACGGCAATGTATTTATTGTGTTTTCTGTGGGAAAGTTGATGTATTATTTTTGGAATACTTTCTTTCCCAACGCCACTTTCGCCGGTAACCAATACCGAAATATCGGTAGGTGACACTTGAATGGCTTTTTCAATGGCACGATTTAGTGATTGCGTATTACCAATAATACCAAAACGTTGTTTTATAGCTTGAATAGATTCCATAGGTCCCTAACCCCCGAAGGGGGAATAGCCCCCTAACCCCCAAATGGGGGAATTTAAGGCGTTATATTTTTTTGTTTCTATCGTTTGTTTCATAAAAATTTTAATTTTTTAAAATTAGATATTGATTATTTTTTTGGGGTCTGTGTCCCCCCTTCGGGGGGCTAAGGGGGCTTCCAATGAGTGTTGCACTCGTGCAATCCGTAACTTTTACATTTACAAAATCGCCAATCTTATAATCGCCTTTTGGGAAAACAGCTACCAAATTTTGTTTGGTTCTTCCAGACCAGTGGGCATCCGATTTTTTGGATTCTTTTTCAATTAAAACTTCAACAATAGTGTTTAAGTTTTGTCTGGTTCTATAGCCGCTATGTTTTTGTTGAAGCTCCACAATTTCGGCAAGGCGTCGTTTTTTTGTTTCTTCAGGAACGTCATCTTTCATTTTGCGTTCTGCTAAAGTCCCAGGGCGTTCGGAATACGTAAACATATATCCAAAATCGTATTTCACATAATCCATCAGTGATACCGTATCTTGAAAATCTGCTTCAGTTTCTGTTGGGAAACCAACAATCATATCTTGACTGATGGAACAATCTGGAATGATTTTACGAATATTATCAATCAACTGCATGTATTCCTCACGAGTGTGCAAACGGTTCATTTCCTTTAAAATACGGTTGCTGCCACTTTGTACCGGTAAATGGATATGATTGCAAATATTATCGTATTTAGCCATCGTTTCAATCACGTCCATAGTTAAATCTTGTGGATTGGAGGTTGAAAAACGAATGCGCATTTTAGGTTGTGCCTTCGCACATAGCTCCAATAAATTTGAAAAAGTTACAGCCGTTGCTCTTTGCAAATCGGAAGCTTTATCAAAATCCTTTTTTAAACCGCCACCGTACCAAAGGTAGCTATCCACATTCTGACCCAGTAGCGTGATTTCCTTAAAACCTCTGTTCCATAAATCGTTGACTTCTTCCAAAATACTTTGTGGGTCTCTGCTGCGTTCGCGTCCTCGTGTGAAAGGCACCACGCAAAACGTGCACATATTATCGCAACCACGGGTAATGGATACAAAAGCGGTTACACCATTGCTATTCAATCGAACGGGTGAAACATCGCCATAGGTTTCATCTTTTGAAAGTATCACGTTAATGGCATCCCTGCCTTCATCAACTTCGGCTAAAAGGTTTGGTAAATCTTTATAGGCGTCGGGGCCAACAACCAAATCCACAATTTTTTCCTCTTCCAAAAACTTTGTTTTCAAGCGTTCTGCCATACAACCCAAAACGCCCACTTTCATTTTAGGGTTCACATCTCTTTTTACGGCGTTGTATTTTTCTAGACGTTTACGAACGGTTTGTTCTGCCTTGTCGCGTATAGAACAGGTGTTTACCAAAACCAAATCGGCATCTTCTAGATTTTGGGTGGTGTTATAACCTTGGGTTGTTAAAATGGAAGCCACAATTTCGCTATCGCTAAAATTCATGGCGCACCCGTAACTTTCAATAAAAAGTTTACGTTTGTTACTTTCTTTTTGTTCAAGGACCAACGATTCGCCTTGTTTATTTTCGTCAATTATTTTTTCCATAGTGTACTATCCCGATAACTGAGTGGGACCCATCTTCAATAAGATTGCAAAGATACAACTAATTTATATTTTATGACAGAATGGCAGTTTATATTTTTACTCATTTTACGCAACCTTTTTTCACTTTGTGTATCTATAAAATAAACGTTCAGACCACTGAAACTAAACCATATTCCTATGAAACTAAAGCATATTTTTTTGTCCTTAATTTTTATAAGTGCATTATCTTGTGATAAAGATGATGCCAATTATGAGTTTGTAGAGGTTGCCACACCTCAAATAATGAGTAAAGCAGAATTTAGAAAATCTGTTGCTATTGTTACTCCTCGGGATATTGAAAAAGCAGGTAAAATTTATGCCTATAAAGATTATATTTTTGTGAGTGATGTTGGCAAAGGGGTTCATGTTATCGATAATGCCAATCCTAAATTTCCAAAAAAAATAAAGTATTTAAAGATACCGGGGAATGAAGACATCTCGGTAAAGAATGATTTTTTATACGCAGATAGCGCAACCGATTTATTGGTTTTTGATATTTCCAATATCAATTCGATTTCTTTAAAACAACGGTTGGAAGATGTATTTTCTATTTATAATTTTCAAATGCCTCTTGGGACTAGATTTGTTAATAATGAAGGGTATAATTACCAAACCGATATTATTGTTGGATGGACAGTTACCAAAGAAAAAAGAGAGAAGATAGATAATCGTTTAATTGATTTTGCTTTTGAAGGAGCTGCACTGAACTCAGGAACAAAAGGATCCACCACAGGGCAAGGTGGCTCTTTGGCGCGTTTTCAAATTGTTAATAATTATTTGTATACGGTTGCCTCTCATGAAATGATTATATTCAATATCAGTAATTTAACAAAACCAACATTAGCAAGCTCTCTTTATGCCGGCAATAACATAGAAACGTTGTTTCAAGCAGATGGTTATTTATATATTGGAAGTACGGATGGCATGTATATTTACGATTTAGTGAATCCTGAAAAACCAACTCGTTTGTCTGAATTTGTTCATTGGACAGGGTGCGACCCTGTAGTTGTTGATGGTGATTATGCTTATTTGACCTTGCGCGGTGGAAATAATTGTGGGGAACAGGAAAGTGTACTTGAAGTTATTGATATTAAGGATAAAACAAAACCAACTTTAGCCGCACGATATACCTTAGAAAACCCTTATGGTTTGGGTATTAAAAACAATACCTTGTTTATTTGTGATGGAACTGCTGGTTTAAAGCTTTTTAATAAAGAAAACCCTTTGAAAATATATATGGTAAAACAATTTAAGAACATTCAATCTAAAGATGTTATTCCTTTGGAAGACAAGTTGTTGATGATTGGGGGCAATACTTTGTACCAATATAATTATGTACAGGATG